>CAMLRI010000089.1 GCA_946482385.1 uncultured Cellvibrio sp. | reverse complement strand
TCGCGGAACAGGTTTTCGTTAACGATACGGGTATCCACTGCGTTGGGGTCAACGGCGACAAAGGCGTGGATTTTGGGTTTGGGATCGCGCAGGGCCGAAGTAATAATGGCGCGCTCCAGGGCGATATGGTGGGTGTCGTTAGGGTCGACAACGACAAATAATTTTTCTGGCTTGGACATAGCGGCTCCTACTGGTTCCCTGAATTTGGGGGTTGTTATCGTTTGCTGGCGGCTAGCATAGCAACCCCGCCCGGCTTTTTACAGGGCGAAACCCCAATGCCCGGAGGCTAAAGGGTAAATGCCTTTGATCTGGCGTAAACTATGCGCCTTTTTTACACCTGCCCTGGGGTATCCCTATGAATTTGCTTGAAAATTATCCAATCAATGAGCTGGTTATCGGCCAGACCGCCAGCTACCGCAAAACCCTTACCGAGCGCGACATAGTGCTCTTTGCCGCCTGTTCCGGCGATGTAAACCCGGTGCACCTGGATAAAACCTATGCCGCCACCACGCCGTTTGGCGAGCCTATCGGCCACGGTATGTGGACTGGTGCCCTGGTGTCTGCCGCCATAGCCACCTGCTTGCCTGGCCCAGGCTCTGTCTACCGCAGCCAAAGCCTGAGCTTTAAGCATCCGGTAAAAGTGGGCGATGAGGTGACTGTGACCCTGACGGTGGCCGAGATTAAAGAGCGGGTAAAGTTGGTGACTATCGACTGCGAAGCCCACAACCAGGATGGCAAGTTGATTGCCAAAGGCGTTGCCGAAGTAATTGCACCCAGCGAAAAACTGTCGTTACCGGCGGGGCAATTGCCGCACATTCAGGTGGGTTGAGGCCAGTAACTATCATCAAGCAAAAAGTGCTCTTGTCGACGCTTTTTGCTTGATGTGGAGCATTAGGCTAACCAGTATTTTTCGAGTGTTGCCTTGTTTGCGTCAATTCGCAGCTGGCGCATGTTTTTTAAAGAGCTCCAGCGATTTTTCCACAAAATAAGTGTTGCTGCTTACCAGGTTCCAGCCGTGGCCTTCGTCTTGAACGATTTTGACGGGGATATCCAGTTTTTTCTTTTCTGCAAGTTCTTTGAATTCCTCTGCTTGTTTTTTCGAGATGATGGGGTCGTCATCGCCATGAAAAATAAGGAGAGGGATTTTGATGTCTTCTATTCGGTAATAAGGAGAAATGGATTTTATGTATTCTTTTCCTTTTTCCCTCGCGCCTATTAACTCGTTCCAAAATTCGTAGGCAAACCAAGATTTTTCTTTTTTGTAGTCTTTAAGCTGCTGGATCAAATCTAAAGGTGCAGATGCCGATACGGCAGCTTTATAGATTTCTGGGTATTTAATTGCGCTCATAATTGCAGCATAGCCGCCATAGCTAAAGCCTAATATGTATACTTGATTTGGATCTATCTTGCCTTCATTGATTAGGGCTTTTACTCCATCAGCAATATCGGAAAGCATCAGGTCTGCAATCTGATGCTTTCCTGCGATCAAATGCTTTGCTCCATATCCTGGTGAGCCTCGGAAATTAGGTTCCAGAACTGCGTATCCTCGTGTAGAAAAATACTGCGCATGGCCGTCGTAGCCATAATGGCTTCGTATGAAAGGGCCGCCGTGAGGCATAACAATTAACGGCCAGCGTTGAGTTGTGTTACTTGCTGGGGGTGTTAAATAAGCCGTTATTGACGTGTTGTCTTGGGTGTTATAGCGATAGATTTCGGTGTCCTTCATGTGTGAAGGGCTAAGGCGTGATGCATAATCAGTTTGCACTATAGCCTTGTTTGTTTCTGTGTCGAAGACAATGATTTTTCCCTGAGTTTTTGCGTCCTGACTTAATACTAGCAGCTTGTTTATATCTTCATTCCAATCGTAAATTTCATTTATTTTTCCTGGGTACAGTCGATCAATTTTTGTTTGATGATTTTTCATTCTGGTATCCAGCCATACAGTTTTTTGCTTGTCAGCACTGTAGCTGAATCCTATAAGCTCTCTTTTTTTATGGTCATAGTGCAGTGAAACGTCAGTATCAGGTCCGCCAATATCGTACATAGGGTCGCTACCTAAAATTTCTTTTTGGTTTGTTAGATAGTTATATTTTACTAATTGGTATTTGTCGCCTGATGTTTTTTCAGAAATATACATAGTATTGTTTTCGTAGCCTATTTCATGCAAAACAACAGTGCGATTTAAAAAAGATTTGGCGTCATAGCTGAGCTTGTAAGTATTGCTAGCTATATCGATGTCTGCTAGCTCCATGTCTGATTTGTCGTCTAATAGGCGATAAAAAAGGTTTTTATCTTTTTTTATTTTTTGTATTAAGACAACTTTTCCATCTTTATCGGTGTAAAGAGCATTTGCTTTTAGTTTTTTGGCATCATAAAGATCCTTTTTTTCGCCTGTATAAATATTGACTTTGTGTATGTTGGCGTATCCATTGGTGTCGTATGACAAAAACAATATATCTTCTTCAGTGCCAGATGGGCGTTTAAGTAGTGACCAATATCTTAGGTTGTCTACATACGAGGCGAAACTCTTTACTTTTTCGATGTCGTAAATGTTGTTGATTAAAATCCTTAGGTCGGCGCCATCATGATTGACAGAAAAAATCATGCCCTTAAGTCCAAATACTAGGCGGGTATTGCTGATCCAGGCTAGTTGTCTGGGCATTTGTTGGCTGATTGGGAAGTCGTAAATTTCTTGGCGCTTGTCCAGATCAGTAATCACAATGCTGTAAGACTGTGGATGTTTGCGAATGAAAGCCAGTTGCTTTCCATCTGGAGATATGATGTAACTGAATTCAGTATTATCTTTAAAGAAATTTTCTGCCGGTATCTGTGATGCGCCGGTAATGCCCTCCAGTGCCTGAGCTGGTGTAATAAAGGTCGCGCACAAGAGAATAAAGAAAAATAGTTGGCGTATTAGCATGTTTTAACGGCTCCTGATCGCTATTATCGTTAAAAATCCATTGTTAAATGACGGATGTTGAGAGTGGCTTGTTGATTTTTTTAATGAAGGAATATGGGTTACTCCGCCTCTTCGTCCATGTCTTCACTGGCGGCAGCCCAGCCGCCTAATTCCTTCCAGCGGTTCACAATTAAGCAGAAAAGGTCGGCGGTTTTTTCCGCGTCGTAGGCGGCGGAGTGGGCGGCGCTGTTGCTGAATTCCAGGCCGGCGACTTTACAGGCTTTGGCCAGTACCGTTTGGCCAAAGGCCAGGCCGGCGAGGGTGGCGGTGTCGAATACCGAAAAGGGGTGGAAGGGGCTGCGTTTGATGTTGCAGCGCTCTATGGCGGCGTTGACGAAATTTAAATCGAAATGGGCGTTGTGGCCGACAATTACGGCGCGGGTGCAGCCGTTTTCTTTGACTGAGCGGCGCACGGCGCTGAGCAGGTCGGTCATGACCATCAGTTCCGGTTCGGCCAGGCGGTCGGGGCTGTCCAGGTCGATGCCGGTAAAATCCAATGCCGCCTGTTCGATATTGGCGCCTTCGAAGGGCTCCACATGGAAAGCGAAGGTCTCGTGGCGGTGCAGCAGGCCTTGGTCGTCCATGCGCAGGGTGACAGCGGCGATTTCCAGCAGGGCATCGCTCTGGGCGTTAAAACCGCCGGTTTCTACATCGACAATCACCGGCAAAAAGCCGCGAAAGCGTTGCGCCAGTGGTGAGTCAGGGTCGCGCATTTGTTCGGGTGGGTTCACGGTATTGCCTTATAACAGTCTTGCCTGGTGAATAGGTGCGCGCATTAGGGTTTGAGTTTCCAGCGCAGGGTTTCGCCGGCGCGCAGGGGCACCAGGTTGGTTTGGCCAAAGGCCAGGCTGTCGGGCAGCTGCCAGCTTTCTTTTACCAGGGTGATCTGGCGGGTGTTGCGCGCCAGGCCGTAAAAATCGGCACCGAAATGGCTGGCAAAGGCTTCGAGCTTATCCAGGGCGCCGGCGTCTTCAAAGGCTTCGGCGTAGAGCTCTATTGCCGAGTAGGCGGTGTAGCTGCCGGCGCAACCGCAGGCGGCTTCTTTTTTATCTTTGGCGTGGGGTGCGGAATCTGTACCCAAAAAGAATTTGGGGTTGCCGCTGGTGGCCGCCTTAATCAGCGCCTGCTGGTGGGTGCTGCGTTTCAGGATGGGCAGGCAGTAATAGTGGGGGCGTATGCCGCCGGCCAGCATGTGGTTGCGGTTGTAGAGCAAATGGTGGGCGGTGATGGTGGCGGCCACATTGGCGGGGGCGGCGGCGACAAATTCGGCGGCATCGGCGGTGGTGATATGTTCCAGCACCATTTTCAGGCCGGGAAATTGTTTGACCACTTGGCTCAAAGTCCGCTCAAGAAAAACCTTCTCCCGGTCGAAAATATCAATACTGCTGTCGGTGACTTCGCCGTGCAGCAAAAAGTGCATGCCGGCGTTTTGCATGGCGTCCAGCACCGGGTAGATTTTTTTCAGGTCGGTTACGCCCGAATCGGAATTGGTGGTGGCCCCCGCCGGGTAGAGTTTGCAGGCGGTGACGCCGGCTGCCTTGGCCTTGGCGATTTCTGCCGGGTCGGTATTGTCGGTGAGGTAGAGCACCATCAGGGGTTCAAACTGGCTGCCTGCCGGGCGAGCGGCCAGGATGCGCGCTTTATAAGCCAATGCCTGTTCGGTGTTCATCACTGGCGGCACCAGGTTGGGCATTACAATGGCCCGGGAAAATTGCTGGGCGGCATCGCCAACAGTACGGGTTAGGGCTTCGCCATCGCGCAGGTGGATATGCCAGTCGTCGGGTTGGGTGATTCGCAAGGTGGTGGGTGCAGTCATGGCTAGATTCCAGCTGGGGCAGAGGGCGGGTGTCGGGTTTCGGCCGCTAAAAAGAGAGCGGCATGCTATCACAAGGGAGCATGCCGGCAAAAATGCGCTGGCAGCGCCGCCGATGCTGGCGGTGCGCTGGCTATACTCGCCTTGAGTGGCTGGAGAAAGGTGTTTTATGCGGTTAATGATGTGGTTGGGGCGCGGCGGTTTACTGCTGCTGACGAGTATTGTGGCTTTGCAGCTGCAGGCCCAGGGCTATGTGGCCGATTGGGCCGAGGCTCGCTGGCAGGTTAAAAGCGGCGCCTTTGGTTGCAGCCTCAGCCATGAGATTCCCGGTTTCGGCGAGGCAGTGCTGGAGCGCAACAGTGGCCAGGCGGAGGTGCTTAGCCTGCGCCCGCGCAGCCATAAAGGCTTTCCCCCTGGGGTGGTGGCGATACAAGCTCTGCCCCCGGCTTGGCGCAGCGACCTCGCCAGCCGCCCCCTCGGCCAGCAGTCGCTTGGGGCAGGGGCGGTGCTCAAACTGAGTGGCGGCCTGTTAACCGCCATCCTGGGGGAGTTAAAACAGGGGCAGCTGGTGATGTTTAGTGGTGCCGGCCAGGCTGATGGCGGCGCTTTGCTGGTGAGCCTATCGCCCAACCGTTTTGCTCCTGCCTATGCCAATTTCAGCCGCTGTGTGGAGCAGTTGATTCCCTACACCTTTGCCGAGATCGCCCGTGTCACCCTGTATTACCAGGCGGATGCCCAGGCGCTGAACAGCCGCGCCAAGGGTGAGCTGGACAAGGTGGCGCGCTATACCAAGGCCGATCGCCAGGTGTTGGGAATACTGGTAGATGCCCACAGCGATGCGCGGGAAGATCAGGCCCAGAGCCTGGAGATGTCGCGCCTACAGGCAAACCTGGTAACTGACTATTTGGTGGCGCGGGGTATAGCGGCGGAGCGCATCAACAGCCGCTGGCACGGCGACCAATACCCGGCGGCAACCAATGCCAGTGAGCAGGGGCGGGCGCAGAATCGCCGTGTCACCGTGCGTTTGGAGAATGCGGGCACCCGCCAGGCCATGGAAAAACGCACCCAGGCATTGCGTGCGCAGGAAGAGGCCAGGCGCCAGGCCGAGCAGGAGCGCCTGGCGCAGCAGGCCGAAAGCGGCTCATCCGCCGCCACGCGGGAGGGCTTAACCCTTAAGGAATTGGAGCAGATGGTGGAAAGCCAGGATTTGCGCTCGGGCAAGCAGCCCGCGCCTTAAACCCGGTGGAATTTTTTGCCATCAATCGAGTCAGACAGGAGGCTGCGCCGGTGCGGGTGTGATACTGCCCGCTCCGGTGCCTTATCGATTAACAGGAGCATTAGATGAGTAGATTGACTGCCAAATTCACCAGCCTGGTAGCTTTTGTGTTGGCCTTGATGTTCACCAGCCCCGGCTTTGCTGCTGAGCTGCCCGACTTTACCGCACTGATTGAGCAGCACTCGCCAGCGGTGGTGAAAATTACCGCGGTGGCCAAGGCGCAACAGCAGCGCCAATTCCAGCAGCTGCCCCCCAATATGCAAAACCTGCCCGATATTTTCCGCGAGCTGCTGGAGCAGCGCCAGGCGCCGCGCGACAGGGGTTCACTAGGCTCGGGTTTTATTATTTCCAGCGATGGCTATGTGCTCACCAACGACCATGTGGTGGGCGAGATGGATGAGATTACGGTGATCCTGAATGACCAGCGCGAATTTCGGGCGGAGCTGGTGGGGCGCGATGAGCGCTCGGACCTGGCGCTGCTAAAAATCGACGCCAAAGCCCTGCCCACTTTGGTGTTGGCCCGCGATGAAACCCTCAAGGTGGGGCAGTGGGTGGTGGCCATAGGCTCGCCCTTTGGCCTGGATTACTCCGCCAGCGCCGGTATTGTCAGCGCCATTGGCCGCAGCATCCCCTCGGCCCATACCGAGAGCAACTATGTGCCCTTTATCCAAACCGATGTGGCCATCAATCCGGGCAACTCCGGCGGCCCGCTGTTCAATATGGAAGGCGAGGTAGTGGGCATCAACTCGCAAATCTATTCGCCCAGCGGTGGCTCTGTGGGCCTGTCGTTTGCCATTCCCTCCAGCCTGGCGCTGGATGTGGTGGCGCAATTAAAAGAAAAAGGCCGGGTTGACCGCGGTTGGTTGGGGGTGGTGATCCAGGATGTCGACAAAAACCTGGCCAGTTCCCTGGGGTTGGATAAGCCCATGGGCGCCCTGATTAACGATGTTGACCCCGAGGGGCCGGCGGCCAAATCCGGGTTAAAAGCCGGCGACCTGATTATCAAATTCAATGACACCCAGGTGCACACATCCAGCGATTTGCCCTACCTGGTGGGGCGCACTGCACCCAATTCCAAGGTGCCAGTGATGATTATGCGCAAAGGTAAAGAGCAAACCCTCAAGGTGACCGTAGGTATATTGCCGGTGTCGCCGCAAGAGGCTTCGGCGCGCCCGGCCAAGGCACCAGCCCAGCAAGAGGAAGATGCCCTGGGCCTGGTTGTCAGCCAGCTGGAGCAAAGCCAGCGCGGTGGCGCTGAGGCAGGGGTGGTAGTGACCAGGATCAAACCCGGCAGCCCGGCAGCAGAGGCAGGCTTACAGGTGGGCGATATCATTACCCAGTTGGCCTTTAGCGATATTAAATCCCCGGCGGATTACCACAAGCTGGTAAAAAACCTGCCCAAGGGCGAACCCCAGGCGGTGCGTTTTTATCGCCAGGG
>CAMLRI010000088.1 GCA_946482385.1 uncultured Cellvibrio sp. | reverse complement strand
GCGGGCGTTTATCGTCATTGTGATTATTCCTTATGGGCGGGAAATGGCTTTGTAGCAATTGCGCGCACAAATAGCCAGCCTGTTGGCGGTAAAAAACAGCTTGGCCTTGGCCTTGAGTGTTTGGTTGTGCGGCTGGTTTTCTATAGGGGGATAAAAAGCGGGTTTGCTAAAAACGCTGCGCTTGCCTTGTGTCGGGGGCGCAGCGGCGAGTGTTGAATTGTGTGGGGTTGGCTAAAAAGTTATTCAGGGGATGCTGCGTTTTCCTTGTTGAATTTTTGCAGACGTTTTTGATCGTTTTCCAACTTTTGAAAAATATCGGGACCGAAAAGTGCTGGTAATAATTTATCCTTTTCTGCATCTAAAATTTCTTTGTTGGTTGTTTTTAGCCATTCTGAATTGACCAGAGTTGCTATTGGATTTTGGTCCTTATAGCGGATATATAGACTGTTTTTTACAGGATCAATAACCTGTTCTCTGGCAAGGTTAGAAAATTCCCTTCCTGGAATATCATCATTTGGACTGTAGATGTAAAGCACTTCTAGATAAGTGTGTTTGGAAAGCGGTGTCGTCACGTTATGTATTAATTGATTTGCAGGGCCTGTTAGTCCATGGCCTATCCACCGTTGTTGGTTAACGGTGAAATCGTAAAAACTGGGTGAAAACTCTCCATTGATAAGAGAGGAAAAGCTGTAGTAATAGGGTGGCATTCCATCTGTAGACAATCCCATTTCCTGGTTTAATGATTCATATCTTTGATGTTGTTTTTCATACAACATAAACAAATAATCAAGCTTATTGGTAATATCAAAAGCCTCGGATTTGTATATTTTTTGGTTATTTTCTGGGACTCTTTGCACGGAGATATTGATCATCACCGTGCCAAGTTGTTTGCCAAAAAATCCCGGCTTTTTAATATCCCACCAGCGGCGAATAATATTGCCGTATTCCGGGTTATCGAATTTCGTTAGGTCATTAATATCCAGCGTTTCCACCATATCGGCGGCTGGCATATCCTTGCTGAAATTTTCCGGCATGGAAAAGTGGAAAATATTGCCGGATAAATTGACTTGCCGGGGAAAGGTTTTTAGCGGTGCGGCACTTTGGGCACTGTTGCCAAAAAGTTGCGTAATCATGGATAACATAATAATCACCAAAGGTTTAATGCCAATTAGCTTGTGCATTGGTTTGTGCCCTTTACTCAGGGTAAATAATTGGGTTTTGGCTTAACCAGCTTATCAAAGGTTTTTTGTACGGGGCCGCGGCCTTTGCCATTGCCGTTGGTCATATTGTTGTCCCAGTCGCTTTGGCTTTGCATCAATGTGTGGGGGCTTTGTTCTACCGAGCCGTTGAACACATGGTTGGCGTATAGCATAGAGCCAATTAACTTGCGTGGGTTAAGGGTATTTAAGCCAATCAGGTTGGGCACCATGTCGTAATCATTGGCGCGTATGGCAATCACCTTAATACCCGCCCGCTTTAAAAGCGGTTTGGTGCGCAGGTTGTTGTTGGCATTGGCGTGAAAGGCGATGCTGTGCTTGTTGAGCGCTTCGCCTTTTTCCGGGTGGCGCACACCGTTCATGCGCAATTTATTGAGCGACCAACTGCTATTGCCATTGAGCGCATAGCGTACACCTTCCGCAAAAATGGCGCCGCCCTGGCTATGGGCAACCCAGCTGGTTTCGTTACCTGCTACTTGGGTGTCCGTGAGTATTTTGGCAAAAGCTTTAGTAACCGGTGTGGTAATACCCATTTTGTCGCGAAAGGATTCCCAGGTATCACCCATGCCGCCAATACTGGGGTTGTGGAAAAGGGTGTACTCATTCAAGTTTTTAAATTCGAATTCCAAATGGCTGCCCATAAGCCAAGTGGCCTTGGTTAGATTATTGGATTGGCCATTCACGGCGGCATACCGAGTGGTTATTTTGTCAACCTTAGCGCTTACTTGCCACATACCTTCCGTATTACGTTTTACATGATAAAGCGCGATTTTCTCTTGCTTGTCCCTTAGGCGCTGAACTTTGTCGATGACCTGAATGTTGAAAACACTAACTTGACCATTCGCAATCTGATAGTCAACTCGGTATATGTTGTTTTTGAGTTGAAAAGTGCTAACACTGCCTTTAACTATATTTGCATCGTGCGCGCGAGGGACAGACTTCAGGCTAGTAAGTAATTTGTCCAGACTTAGATAATCATCTCTATTTATTTTTTCTTCTAATGCGCGGATGTATTCCGCATAGCCGGTTAGTATGATTTCGTAACCTGCTTTAATGCCGGACGTAAAAAACAGCCCCTGAAAGACAGCACCTCCCTGACTATTTAGCTTCGCTGCTTGCTGAGGTGAGGTTTGAACGTTTCCATGGGTTAAAAGTAAGCGGGTATATTGATCAATACTCGTATCCATCATTGCTCCTTGAGTTGATTGGGTGGGAATCCAGTCCCCGCATACTAATTAAACTTCACGGGGGCTGCCAATTCAGGCCCCTGGTTTATCCCCAAACTGTGACCTGTGCACAGTGTACTTAGCCAAAAAAATCCAATTGCGTTTTGCCCGGGTGGTGTGGGTTTTCTACCTGGGTGGGGATGTATTGCGGTTTGCGGAAGAGGCTGCAATCCAGTTGGTTGTAGCGGCCGCTTTTGTCGAGGCCGTAGCGTTTGAGTGCTTTGGCGAAGCGCTGGCGGATCATGTCGGCCCAGAGGCCTTGGCCGCGCATGCGGGTGGCGAAATTCGCGTCGTAATCTTTGCCGCCGCGCATATCGCGAATGCGGTTCATAACGCGCTGCGCGCGCTCGGGAAAATGAGTTTGCAGCCATTGCTGGAACAGCGGGTTTACTTCGTGGGGCAGGCGCAGCACTGTGTAGCCGGCGGCGCTGGCGCCGGCATTGGCGGCTGCCTGTAAAACATTTTCCAATTCTTGTTCGGTGACAAACGGAATGACCGGCGCAACGCTGACCAGCACAGGTATGCCGGCCTTGGCGAGTGTTTCTATGGCTTGCAGGCGCCGTGTGGGCGAGGCGGCGCGGGGTTCCAGGTTGCGTGAGATTTGGTGATCGAGAGTGGTGATGGTGAAGGCGGCGGCCACCAGATTTTTTTGCGCCATGGGTTGCAATAAATCTATATCCCGCTCGATTAATGCCGACTTGGTGATCAGCCCCACCGGGTGATCGCATTCGTGCAGCACCTCCAGGCAGCGGCGGGTGATATTTAATTCGCGCTCGCAGGGTTGGTAGGCGTCGGTGTTGATGCCCAGGGCGATGGGGCTGGCCTGGTAATGCTTGGCCGCCAGTTCGCGTCGCAACAGTTCCGGGGCATTGAGTTTGGCGTAGAGCCGGGTTTCAAAATCCAACCCCGGCGATAGCCCCAAATAGGCGTGGGTGGGCCGCGCAAAACAGTAGACGCAGCCGTGCTCGCAGCCGCGGTAAGGGTTGAGCGAAACACTGAACGGCAGGTCGGGCGATTGGTTGCGGCTGAGGATGGTTTTGGCGTATTCCGGGGTGACGCTGGTGCGCAGCGCCGGGTTGATGCTGGTGTCGTCCTGGTAGGGCAGCCAGCCGTCGTCTACCGCTTCGATCAGTTGGGTTTCAAAGCGGCCAGCCAGATTGCTCACGGCGCCGCGCCCTTTGATAGCTTGGGGTTGGGCGGCGATCCAGGGCGCCGGGTCATCTAGGTAGTCGTGATCGTCTGGGCGGTCGCTCATGGCCGGCACCTGCTGTTGTCTGTATGTTTGTACAGTATTGTCTGCCTGTTCAAGAGCCAGCGCAAGCGGCTTGCTGCAACCTTTTTTAATGCCACCCGTAGATACCTCCGACTATCAACAAAGGAGGTTTCCCATGAACCTGTTTACATCATCGGCAACACCCGTTGCCTCTCCCCGGCCGGCCAGTTGGCTGGCATTTAGCCTGTGTTTGACCCTGTTAACTGCCTGTGGCGGCGGAGGTGGTGGTGGCGGTTATTCGTCCAGCCAGAGCGATGGCTATAGCAGCCCGGCGTCTTCCAGTTCTTCCCTTGCCAGCTCTTCAATCGTTAGTTCTTCTGTAGTGAGTTCCTCGGTGGCCAGCTCCTCGGCGATCAGTTCGTCGAGTTCCTCCAGCGCCAGCAGCTTGGCCAGCGCCGCCTCCAGTGCGCCTGTGGCACTGGTTGATCCGGGTTTGAACAGCGCGGATGGCGAGTATTTTGTCGCCCAGGGCGAGGTGTTGGTCAGCCAGCCGGATGGCGGGAATACCAGCTTTACCAGCCAGCTGGTGAATCGCCAGGGGTTTAGCCTTTACACCTTTGCGGTGGATAGCCCCGGGGTTTCCAACTGCAATGGCGCCTGTTTGGTCAACTGGCCGGCGCTCTTGGCCAACCCTGGCGATACAGCCCAAGCGCCCTACTCCATTATCGAGCGCAGCATGGGTACCGCGGGCACCGCTTTGCAGTGGGCGTATCACGGCTACCCGCTGTATTTCTTTGCTGGCGATACCAGTGCCGGCAACACCAATGGCAAGGCCATCGCCAACTGGCTGTTGGCGCGCCCGGTGCCAGTGGCGGTGTTTGACCACAGCACCCGCGGCGAATTGCTGATTGCCCATGGCCATATCCTGGATGCCAGCGGCAACCCGGACAATTCCCGCGCCGATTTCACCCTCTACACCTTCGACCCCGACCCCATTGGTGAAACCACCTGCTTTGGCGGATGCCTGGCGGTATGGCCAGCGCTTTACGCCGCCGATGACGCCCAAGACCTGGGGGATTTCACCGTGATTGCGCGGGATGCCAACACCAGGCAGTGGGCCTACAAGGGCAAGCCGCTCTACTTCTACATAGGCGATACCCAGGCCGGCGATGTCACCGGCGAGTACACCGACTGGACCATTGCCCGCCCCTAACCCCGGCGACAACCCGGGAGGCACCTGCGGAAACACCAATGCCGGTGCCTGTTGGGGTTTGCCCAGAGGAGAAAACACCATGAATAAGCAAGTGTTGTTGCTGGCCCTGCTAGGCGCGCTTAGCGCCTGCGGTGCCGGTTCTGGCGCCGGGCTGGACAACCAGGGTTTGCCCATCGACGAAGGCGATAACGGCGAACTGCCGGCCGAAGGCGTGACCCTGGCGCAATTGCAAACGGAAATTTTTGGCGCGATTTGCGCGGCCTGCCACACAGGCGCCAATGCGCCCCAGGGCCTGCGCCTGGATTCGCTCGACAATTCCTACGCCTATTTGGTTAACCAGGCAGCCAACGAGGTGCCCAGTGTGATGCGGGTTGGCCCCGGCGACCCAGATGCCAGTTACCTGATCAAAAAATTGCAGGGTGCGGCAGATATTGTCGGCGGCCGCATGCCCCTGGGCGGCCCCTATTTAACGGATGCGCAGATTGAACGGGTGCGCACCTGGATCGCCAATGGTGCCCCCTACTCGGGTACTGGCACTCAACCTTAATACAGCCAAAGCAACGGAGGTTTACGCCATGTTGTGGAAAAATTATCTGGCGCTGGGTGCGGCTTTGGTGGCGGGGCTGCTGCTGTTGCCGGCACAGGCCGAGCCCTATCTCGCCATTAAAAACAACACCCAGTGCTCCACCTGCCACGTCAACCCGGCCGGTGGCGGCGCGCGCAATAGTTACGGCGCTTATTACGGCACCCATGTGTTGCCGCAAACGGCGGGCAGTGTGAATTTATTTGATGCGGGCAAGCTGGGCGACACCTTGCGCATTGGCGCCGACCTGCGCGCTAACTACAACCAATCGGATCGCGACCAGGGTGAAGACAGCCGCGGTTTTGAAACCCAATCCGGCCAGCTGTATTTGGTATTGCAGCCCAAGGATTCGCGTTTTTCACTCTACATCGACGAGCAAATTGCCCCCGGTGGTGCGCTTAACCGCGAGGCGTTTATTCTCACCCAATTGAGCGACAAGCATTACCTCAAGGCCGGGCGCATTATGCTGCCCTATGGTTTGCGCCTGGAGGACGACACAGCCTTTATCCGCCAGGCCAGCGGTTTTAATTTTGATACCGGCGATAACGGTGTGGAGCTGGGCCTGCAATACAGCAAAACCCTGTTTAATCTTGCCCTGAGTAATGGCAGCAGCGGCCAAACCAATGACGACAACCGGCTGCAATTGCTCGGCCGCGCCGAGTACCTGGGCGATAACTGGCGCCTGGGGGCCAGCGCGCTCTATAACGATGCCGTTGCGGGTGCGCGCACCCAGGCCAATATTTTTGGCGGATTTTTTTGGCGCGGTTGGATTTTTTTGGCGGAGCTGGATCATATCGAGGATGAATCCGTCAGCCTGGTAGCGGGGGAATTTCAGCGGCAGCGCGTCGGCCTGGTGGAAATCAATCGCGAACTGCGCAAGGGCTTGAACCTAAAACTCACCAGTGAATATCTCGACCCGGATAGCCATATCGCCGAAAACCAGCGCACCCGCTATTCACTGCTGCTGGAATACACGCCCTTTGCCAACCTGCAAATTCGCGGCGGCCTGCGCCAGGGCGAGGATATTCCCCAGCGCGATGCCGGCAATTACCTGGATGCTTTTGCCCAATTGCATTTTTATTATTGAGTGGCGGGATTATGCGTTTAATTACAAATTAAACGCATAATCCACATACAGCTTGCGCACACTGCCGGAATTATCTTCCGGCTCAAAATGGGCAAGGCGCAGCGCAAGGCTGTGCTTGCGCGCGGGCTTGAACACAATATCCAGATCCAGCTCGCGGCCTATGCGTGCACTGGCGATATCGCTGCTAAAAAAATGGTAGGCAGTTTCCAGGCGCCAGGGCGATGCGCGCCACAAAAGGTTGAGCGAAACATCGCGGATACCTGTGTTGGGCGTGTTGCCAATGGCATCGGCCCAGCCCTGAAAATTGTGCAGCGAACCCAGGGGTGTAATAAACGCGGCGCTCTGGCCGGCCCCCAGGGGTTTCGCCCCGAGTATTTCGTAGCGGCCACTCAATTCGTAAGCGCCATAGCCCAGCCCCAAATCGAGCAAAGCATAATCCAGGCCCGCAGCATCTAATTCATAGCGATCCTGTTGCGCCCATTCGGCCTGCAGGCGGTATTTCAGTGCGCGCTGTTTAATGCTGAATTGGTAACTCAGGCCCAGGGTATTGTTGGAGGCCTCGGGCATGTCGCGGTTGTCGATGTGATAGCCATAGGCGACCAGGCGGGTGTAATCCCACTCGTTCCATTCCAGGCGCGCCAGCTGGGAATGGTGTTGATGGTCGCCGAGTAAAGCGGCGGGGCGCTCGGGGTTGCCGTAGTCGTGGCCGGAGCTGGCCGGGCGGTCGGCATCATCGCCAAAAATGCGGTTGGCATTGGCGATATAGGCGTAGCTGAGGTTGGAGTTGCTGGCGAGGGGCATCTTGCCCAGCAGTGCATCAAAGGTCTGCTCGTTTTGCCAAAAACCATTGCCGCCGATAAAGCGCTGCTGGTCAAAATTAATGCGCTGGCGGCCGAGCTGTAATTGGTAATTGTCGCGCTGCAGCTGAATAAACGCCTGATTGATTTCGCTGCCGGGCGGATCGGGAATCAAT
>CAMLRI010000087.1 GCA_946482385.1 uncultured Cellvibrio sp. | reverse complement strand
ACGCAGATTTGCAGCCATATTTTTATTAAAAAGTTAAATTAAAATATGAAAAATTTAAAAGAAATAAGTGGTCAAAAAATAAATGGTGATCAATACATATATGGATCATTCGTTAAAGATGGAACAGATATTCAAATAAAATCAATCGCAAAATTCGAAGGATTCGAGTGCCGAATATGGGCCCCAGAATTTCATGGAATTATGCTTGACTCTGCCATATCCCATGCTTTAGAAGCTGAAATTCTACGCAAAAAATTAGAATATATAGTAGGAGCTACTGATGGAATAAAAGAATTGGCAGAAACGGAACCCAATACCGAAAACTCTTTTCGATCAATTCAGCACTCAATGAACTGCATAGTAATGTCCATAGCCTGCTTAGAAGCGTGGTCAAATCGAACAATTCAAAATGAGCTAAAGGAAATCCTGAAATTTGAAAGAAAAACCATAAAAGGTACTGAAGTAGTTGAATGGAAATCTGCTCAAATAGAGAGAAATTCAGACTTAATAGAGAAACTATTTGTTGTTATTCCAATTATATTTGGCATTAAACCTATTGAACCATCGGCCCCAATTAGGTCGCGAGTAAAAGAAATTATTATTGATCGTAATGCACTGGTACATATGAAAGGAAATCCCAAATTAAACGGCCAAACCGAATCTCGAAGAACATTGGCTTTAAAATTATTAAGAAGAAACCCGTTACTTATTGTTAAAAATATAATTTCGCCAATAAAAATGATTTATGAAAAATCAAACAAAGAACTACCCATTTGGCTGACGGAAAACATCGGCACATTAGCCTTAGCTGAGAAGCGCGTAAAAAAAAATTAATACCCATTGCATAAATAACATCCAACAAAATCAACACAATGCCAATCCCCAACAGGAGATTGGCATTGTTGTTTTTAGCTGTGGTGATTTATGGATTTTCTTTGACGCGCGCCAAATAACCGGAACAGCTTTCCACTTCGTTGGCGGAGCCGAGGATGATGGCTACCCGCTGGTGCAGGGCGCTGGGTTGGATGTCGAGGATGCGTTGGGTTTCGCTGTGGGCTTTGCCGCCGGCGTTTTCTACCAGCAGGGCCATGGGGTTGCCCTCGTACAGCAGGCGCAGCTTGGCGGGTTGTTGCGGGTTGCGGCTGTCGCTGGGGTATAAAAAGATGCCGCCGCGGGTTAGCACCCGGTGCACATCGCCCACCATGGCGGCGTTCCAGCGCATGTTGTAGCGCTTGGCGCGGGGGCCGCTTTCGCCCAACTGCAAATCGCCGATGTAGGCCTGCATCGCCTGGCTCCAGAAGCGCTGGTTGGCCATGTTGATGGCGAATTCCTGGGTGTCGGCGGGGATGCGCAGTTCCGGGTGGGTGAGCAGGTAGCTGCCGTGGGTGGAATCCAATGTGTAGCCGCGGGTGGGGCCGCCAGTGGTCATGACCAATACCGTGGAGGGGCCGTAGAGCACATAGCCGGCGCAGACCTGTTGCCGCCCCGGCTGGTGGAACTGGGCTTCGCTGTGGGCGGGCAGGTCTTCGCGCGCCGGGTAGATGGTGAAGATGGTGCCTATCTGGCCGTTGATGTCGATATTGGAGGAGCCGTCGAGGGGGTCGAAGGCCACCACATATTTACCCTCGGCATTGGCGGCGACTACTGTGTCCTCCTCTTCCGAGGCGAGGGTGCGCACCAGCGGCTCATCCATTAGCAGGTCTTTGAGCAGCTGGTTGGCCAGTACATCCAGGTGCTTTTGGGTTTCGCCCTGGATGTTTTCATCCAGGGTGGAGCCCAGCACCCCGGCCAGGGAGCCCTGGCGCACGCGGAAGGCAATATCCTTGGTGGCCGCGAGCAGGGTGCGGATCACCGTGATCAGGTCGGCGGGCACGCCGTCGCGGCGCAGGGTGGGTACGAGACGCTGCATAAAATGGCTGCCTTACACGTAGCGGTTGATACAGTTGAGGTCGGCGAAGGTTTGTTCCAGGCGCTTGACCATGGATTCCTCGCTGTGGCGCAGCCACACGCGCGGGTCGTAGTATTTTTTGTTGGGTTTGTCGTCGCCCTCGGGGTTGCCAATCTGGCCCTGCAAATAGCCGCTCTTTTCTTTGTAGAAGTTGAGCGTGCCCTCCCAGAATGCCCATTGGGTGTCTGTGTCTATGTTCATTTTCACCACCCCGTAGCGGATGGCCTCGGCGATTTCTTGCGGCAGCGAGCCAGAGCCGCCGTGGAAAACAAAGTGCAGCGGGTTGTGGCCCAGGTGGAATTTTTCGCGCACATAGTCCTGGGAATTTTTCAGGATGATGGGCGTGAGTTTGACATTGCCCGGCTTGTATACGCCGTGCACATTGCCAAAGGAGGCGGCAATGGTGAACTTGTCGCTGATGGCATTGAGCTTTTCGTAGGCGTAGGCCACATCGGCCGGCTGGGTGTAGAGCGCGGAGTTGTCCAGGCCGGTGTTGTCGACGCCGTCTTCCTCGCCACCGGTGCAACCCAGTTCGATTTCCAGGGTGATGCCGAGTTTTTTCATGCGCGCCAAATAGCGCGCCGAGATTTCGATGTTTTCTTCCAGGCTCTCTTCCGACAGGTCGAGCATGTGGGAGCTAAACAGGGGTTTGCCGGTTTGCGCCAGGTGTTTTTCACTGGCGTCGAGCAGGCCGTCGATCCAGGGCAGCAGTTTTTTGGCGGCGTGGTCGGTGTGCAGTATCACCGGTACGCCGTAGGCTTGCGCCACTGTGTGCACATACTGGGCTGCGGCAATGGCGCCCAGTACCGAGGTGCCCAGGCCTTCCATTTTCAGGCTTTTGCCGCAAAAGAAGGCCGAGCCGCCCTGGGACAGCTGCACGATAACCGGCGAATTCACCTTGCGCGCCGCTTCCAGGGTGGCGTTGATGGTGTTGGTGTTGGCGGCGTTAACCGCCGGGTAAGCAAAGCCGCCGTCGTGGGCGGCGTCGAGCAGTATTTGTACGTCGTCGCCGGTGGCGACACCGGGGGCAACCCGGTTGGCGAGAGTGTTCATCATAGTGTCCTGTAGTGGTTGATCTGTGATGACCGAAGGTTCGCCGCCCCCCGATGCTTGCCAGGGGGCTGTATTTTTTGCCGTTGTCGTTTGTTGTTGTGCTGTTGGTTTTTGGTGCTGATTGTGGGAGCCAGTTAGGCCGCTGCTTTGGCAGCCTGCAGCGATGCCTGCTCGCAAATCGCCAGGAAGTGGCCTGGGTCGAGGCTGGCGCCGCCCACCAGCAGGCCGTCGATATCCGGCTGCTGCAAGAGTTCGCTGGCATTGCTTTTGGTGACGCTGCCGCCGTAGAGGATGCGCACCCGCGCCGCACTTTCGGCATCAAAAATTCGTGCCAATTCGCGGCGGATGTATTGGTGCACCGCCTGGGCAATGGCCGGGGTAGCGGCCAGGCCTGTGCCTATGGCCCACACGGGTTCGTAGGCGATGCACAGGTCTTTGCCGGCCAGGTCGATATTGGCCAGGCCCTCGCTCAATTGTTTGTAGAGCACCTGCTCGGTGATATTGGCCTCGCGCTCGGCTTTGTTTTCGCCCACGCAGAGCACCGGCAGCAGGCCGTGGTTGAGCGCGGTGCGCACCTTGATCTGGCAGCCTTCGTTGTTCTCGGCAAACATGGCGCGGCGCTCGGAGTGGCCGATCAGGCACAGGGAGCATCCCGCCTGCTTGAGCATTTGCGCCGAGGTTTCGCCGGTGTAGGCGCCGGATTCGTAGCGGCTGACGTTCTGGCTGCCGATCTGCAGTTCCGAGAACTGCAAAAAGGTGAGCATGTCGCGCATGTACAAATAGGGCGGGCAGATGGCGATTTGGGCATCGAAATGCTTGCCGATAAACGAGGCCACCGAGGTGCAAATCAGGTCCAGGCCGCCATTGAGTTTCCAGTTGGCAATGACGATGGGTTTACGCGCTTTCATGGTGTTTATCTCGTGTTGGTGCTGCTGCCGGTTGGGCCTGCTGGGCGCAGGAGCCAAAACCGTAGTAGGTATAGGTAAAGGGGAACTCAGCCGCGGTTTGGCGCTGGGCGGCCACAGGGGCCGGGGTGCCGGCGGTTGCCGGGGCATCAAAAACAGTCGCGTTCACAATACACCTGTGTTCTGGTTGATAGCGATGGTTTAAATGCCGATAGGGTGCAACCTCTAGTGGGTTGCTATGGATGAAATACTACACAGCCGATGCGAATCGAGCAACACAGCAAAAACAATATTTGTTTAATAAAATGCTGTTTTTTAGAAAAAACCACCTAAAAAGTTCATGAAAATAAATGTAAACGTTTCTTTTATTGGCCAATAAAAAATGTAAACGATTACAAATTTGTCGGATATTTAGCGCCTGTTCAACCCCCGGCCAGGGCACCCGGAAGGCCACCCTCGGGGGTGTTTGGCAGGTCGCCCTCGGGGCTGTAAAGGGCATAGGCATTTTTGCCGCGCCGCTTGACCGAATAGAGCGCCTGGTCGGCGTGTTTGCGCAGGCTGAGAGGGTTGTCGCCATGGGCCGGGTAGAGGGCTATGCCGATGCTCATGCCCACCACCTCCCGCTGCCCCGGCTGCACTTCTATAGGCTCGGCCTGGGCGGCGAGTATCTGGCGGGCGATGCGCTCGGCCACCCCGGCCTGGTCGGTGTGCTTGAGCAGCAACAGGAATTCATCGCCCCCCAGGCGCGCCACCAGGTCGCTATCCCGCACCTGGCGCTGCAAGCGCTCGGCCACCACCCGCAATACCTTGTCGCCGGCATCGTGGCCGTAGCTGTCGTTAATGTATTTAAACCTGTCCAAATCCAGCATCAGCAGGGCAAAAGCCTCGCCATCGCCCTGGGCGAACAACTGCGCCAAACAGGTTTCCACCGCCTGGCGGTTGGCCAGGCCGGTGAGGCTGTCGGTTTCCGCCAGGGTGCGGGTGTGCTCCTCGGCTTTTTTGCGCTGGGTGATGTCGTACATCACCCCCTCGACGGTGTTGTGCTGCTGGTTGCCCAGGCCGGCGGGGGAGAAGATGCAGTGGATCCAGCGCTCCTCGCCCTTATCCTGGGGGCGGGCCAGCAGGCGCAGGTCGGCGGAGCAGGGGCGTTTGCTGATGAGCGCCAGGCGCACCAGCGCCTGTACCTGTAGCGGGTCGCAAAACACCTGGTCGAGCAGGTTGTGGCCAGCGGCCGCCGGCTCCTGCAGGCCGGTGAGCTGGTAAAAGGCGGGGTTGGCGGTGACCAGCTGCCCCTGTTCACCCACCAGGAAGATGCCGGCACTGCTGTCCTCGAACAGGCTGCGGAAGCGGTTTTCCAGCTGTTCTACCCGGTGGCGCAGCTGGCGCTCCTCGTCGAGCATTTTCTCTACCGTGCCCAGCAGGCTGTTGATGTCGCTGACCAGCAGGCCAATTTCATCGCTGCGCTGCATTGCCGCCAGGCGCCTGCCATCCCCCGGCACTATGCGGTGCAAGCTGGTGGATAGCCGCGCCAAAGGGCGGCTCATCATCCAATAGACCATCATCATCACCAACAGCGCCACCACCACCGCCAAGGCGGCGAGGCTGGCGGTGGCGGCCAGGGCGGCGTCCCGGGCGCGCAGGGCGATGAGCGCCAGGTTGGGCACCGCCATCAGGCTGCCCACCTGTTCCTGTTCGTCAAAGGGCGATACCAGGGCCAGGCTAACCTCGGCGGCTTCGCCCGATAGCTTGCCCGCCGCGCCCAGCAGTTCGTTATTGGCCAGGATGCGCGCGCCCACCAGTATGTCGTTTTGCACCAGCCCGCTCACCACCTGCTGCGCCAGCTCGCGGTTGCCCACATAGGCGGCAATGGCGGCGGGCGGGCGCAGGGTTGCCATCAGCTGCTGCACCGAGCGCTGGCTATTGGCCAGGGAATCCTCATAGCTGTTTTTATAAAACAGAAAGGAGGAACCCAACACCAGCACCAGGGCGGCAGCGGCAACCGCCAGGGATACGCGGATATGCAAGCTGTTGATATTCATCATTCGGCGACATCCAGTTCCAGTACCACTTTTACCCCCTTCGGCAGTGGCTGGCGCGCCACATAGGCGATGGCGGCCGGGTTGGCGGCTACTGCCTGAACCAGCGCCGGGTCGCTATCCAGCTGGCGCGGCGGCGACATGCGCCCGCCAAACACCAGGGTTGCCCAGTAGGCGTCCACCTGGGCTTCGCTTTTGCCGGTGAGGGTTTTGTAAAAGGCGCCCCGCCCCGGGCTGCCGGGTTTTAAATCCAGGGGTTGCGCCGGGTTGCCACCGGGAAAACTGGCCACCCGGCCCATAAAAATATCCACCAGCTGCTTTTGCTCCAGCTGCGCCAGGGGATTTTGGGCGTGCACAATCACCAGAATCTGCGCCTGGGCAAGGCTGGCCAGCAACAGGCTGGCGAGGGCGAACAAGCCGTAGAGTTTCATCAGAACAGCATATCCAGGGTGACGCTTAACACCCGCGCCGACTGGTCGCGGGTAACCGATTGGTCGGCACTGAACCAGAGGTTAGTGCCATTGGCCGCTATATCTATCTCATCCACTTGCAGTTTAAGTGCCATGCGCGGGCGGAAATCCCAGCGCGCGCCCAGGCTGTAGGAGCGCTGGTCGATCAGCACCCCGTTGAGGGTGCGCTCGGCGGTTAACGCCAACAGCTGTAACTGCTCCGCCAGGGGCGAGGGCAGGCCCACAGGGGCCGCAACAGCCGCCGGGGGATCGCGGGGGTCGGCAAAGCCGGCCATCACAAACAGGGTGAAATCCCCCAGGCGGCGCCCCAGGCTGGCGTAGCCGTGGTCGCTGTCGCCAATCAGGCTGGTTTCGCTGCTGATGCGCACCCACTCCGCCTGCAGCCACCAGAGGTTGTTGTCGTAGTTAAAACCCAGTTCCAGGTAGCTGGCGTGCTCGCCGTCGGTTTTGAGCTGTTCAGCCAGGGCTTGCGCCTCGTCCCAGTAGGGCACAACCGCCTCCAACCCCCGGATCAGGGGCGCCACATAGTCGCCGTTTATCTGGGCGCGCACATAGCTGAGCCGGCCTTTCCAATGCCCCCGCTCCAACACGGCGCTGCCGCCGCCCAGGTCAAAGTCCAGGTCGATATTGGCGTTGGATTGGTAATCCGTGGGGAATTTATCTTCAAACTTGCCGTAAAAGGCTTTGAGGTCGAGCCGGGTTTCGCCCAGGTAAACGCGCTTGCTGATGTCGGCTCCATCCAGGTGGTACATGGATAGCAGGCCATAGGTTTCATGGGGCGGGCGCACCCAGGGGTAGGTGTAGCCCACCTGGCGGTAGTCGGAAAACAAAAAGGCATCCACCCCCAGGCGGCCGAAGCGTATATCCAGGCCATCCACCGGGCGGTAGCGGGCAAAGGCCCACTCCAGGGCGTCTTCGGGCTGGTTGTCGAAGCGGTCTTTGGCCACCAGCTGCACACTGGTTTCCCACTCGGGCGACCAGCGCCCCTGCCATTGCAGGCCGAGCAGGCTGTCGCTGCGCCACTCCCAGTCGCCATCGTAGGAGCCGTGGTGCTGGATCACATCGCGGCGGTAAACCAGGTTGGGGTTGCTGTTGCTCACCAGCCC
>CAMLRI010000086.1 GCA_946482385.1 uncultured Cellvibrio sp. | reverse complement strand
CGCGAACATATAAAAGACCAGCGGGTGTACGCGGTGGATAACCCAGCCCTTATTCCCTACTGGCCTGCGCAGCCCAATGGCGCGGCAGTGGTTATCTTCCCCGGCGGCGGCTATGTGCGCCTGGCCATCAACCACGAGGGGCACGACATCGCCAAATGGTTTGCCACGCGGGGTGTGGCGGCTTTTGTGGTCAAGTACCGCATGAAGGAATACGGTTTTCCCGCCAACCTGGAAGATGGCTTGCGCGCCCTGCGCCTGGTGCGCAGCAAGGCCGCCAGCTGGGGCTTGGATAGCGGCAAGATCGGGGTGATTGGCTTTTCCGCAGGCGGCCATATGGCGGCCGGGGTGGCAACCCGCTACGACTATCCACCAACCCAGGATGACCCCCTGGCGGCGGTGAGTGCGCGCCCGGATTTCGCCATTCTCGGCTACCCGGTCATCACCCTGGAGGGCGCCGCTGCCCACGCCGGTTCCCGCGCCGCGCTCCTGGGCGATAAGCCGAACCTGCAGTTAGTACGCGACAACTCCCTGCAGCACCAGGTTAAAGCCGATGTGCCGCCGGTGTTTATGTTCCATGGCATTGGCGACCAATCTGTGCCTGTCACTAACAGCCTGGTGTTTTTTGATCAGGTGCAGAAGTACAACAAGCGCTCAGAGCTGCATATCTACCAAACCGGTATTCACGGGGTGGGAATGATCCAGGGCCAGGGGACTGTGTCCGACTGGCCCCGGATATTGGAGCTGTGGTTGGTGTCGCTGGGGGTTTTGCCTGGGGAGGCGTAACTTGCTTCGGAGGGTGAAAATTGTTTGCTGGGTGGTTCGGTTGGCAGCTTCCCTGCGCCAACCTTGAATTGCCCTGCTAGGGGATGCGCTTGCTCTTTTTGAGGAACTTCCAGAGCACGGCTTCGGTATGTATATCCTGGTTTCTAAAACCGTTGTAAGGCACCTCGGCGACACTAACCTCTGTTGGGGTTGAGCTTGGCCACGAATGCCCCGCAGAGTCTATCTCCAGCACGGCATAGTCATTACCGGGGGCCGCTTTGCGGTAATCGTAACGGGTGATGGATGAGTTTAGGCTGGCCAAGGCCCAGGGTACATTGCCGCTATATCCCTCCCCCTCGTTCACCTTGTTGGGCAGCAGTCTCGTGGTTTCCGTGGCCTCATTAATGCCCATGGCGTTGCGCCATTGGGCAACCGAATCTTTCATGACGGCGCCGTAATCAAAACCTATTGAGTTGTAAATGTTATCGAGCAAAGTGTCTTTGGGGCTGTAGATAAACATCATGCTCAGGGGGCGCTGCGGTAATTGGGCGCAAGTAAAAAAGGGTATGTTGGCAGGCATAGAATTGACCGGCATTACCACCCCTACACCCGCGAGGAGTTCTGGCATTTCACGTGCGGCGCGCTGGGCCATTTCTCCTCCATTAGACATGCCTATCAGGTAGATGCGATTTTTATCCACGGGCAGTCCTTCCGCTTGTGTTCGCGCAATAATTTTTCGCAAGTAGGCCGTATCATCTACCGTAAAAAATTCCGGCCCGGTACCTGGTTTACCAAAGCAGGTGCGCCAATAACCGCCATTCATATAGAAAGGGTCACCCGGATTCTGTTCCTCAAGGCTCCCTGGTTCATGGGCATTGGCGTAGACCAACAAAAACTTTTCCTGTTCGGCCAAGCGCTCCATCCTGTCGCTCCAATCCCATTCGCGCCCTAGCTCTGCACTCATGTTGGCGCCAGGCAGCATAATCACCAAGGGAAAGTTTTTGGTATGGTGACGCTGGCGCAGAATGCTGCGTGGAATATATTGCAGATACCTGCGCAGAACCTTTTCTTCCGGATTGAGCAAATGGGGTTGGTTGAAGTTTCTGACTTCTATACCAAGTTGGCGCAACCCATCCCAGGTGTCGCGTGGGTTGCCGGTGTAATCCCCCAACTCCGTTGCGGCGCAACCTTGGGCGCACAAACCAAACAAAACCCCCAGGCTTAATCCGCGTATTAATCGATTTACATCGCGTGTTAATCGATTTCCATCAATAGTGCATCGCATTTTCGCTACTCCCTAACCTTGTGAATTGATGTTGCCGAGGCCAATCTGTCGGCAACCCCAGGCCAATCTAGGCAATCTGTTGGTGGCGGGAGTCACTTGCGATCAATCAGGACCTATTTCACTGGTTGCCGCCCTTTTTTAGCACAGGGCGCCAGGCACTCGCTGCCGCTATGCCGAGGGCTTATCACCGGTAGGTGTTAATTATTCCTGTGCAGCAGCCAGGATTGTTGTTTGCCGGTTGCGGTATTCCACGGGCGTTATGCCGTAGGTGTCGCGGAAATAGCGATAAAAGGAGTTTTTATTGCTGAAGCCTGCTTCATAGGCGATGTCCAGCACGCGCAGGTGGCAATTGGGATCTGCCAATAGTTTGCACGCATAGGCCAAGCGGTAACGATTGATGTGATCGTAAAAACTTTCGGAAAAATGCACATTCAATAGCTCGGATGCCTGATGCACACTGATGTCCAAACGCGCCGCCAACTCCGCAAGGGATAATTCATTGTGCCGATACAATTCTTCATCCTGCATCAGGCGGCTTAGTTTGTCTGCCAACTCCCGCGCGACTGATTCATTCAGTTCGCGCCAATTTTTGATGGGTTTGTTGGATACCACCAGGGTTAAGCCAGTGTCTTTAATGGATTCTTTTACTGGCTCTGCTTTTTTCTGGTTATCTTGCCAGGCGTGATGAAAGAATATTTCGGGCCGATAAATACTGAAAAAGGCTAATGCCAATAAATAAAAAGAAATCACCCAGTTAATCAGCTTAATCGCGGTGGGTAAAAAGTCGCGCTGCCAATAGGCCATAAACATAAGGCTGGCATCTACCACAATCAGCACAGACATTCCCAAGACAACACACAGCGTCCAAAAAGCGGCTGAATTGGGATAGTCCAGCAATACGGTACGCACACGCGCTTTTCGCGCATAGAGCATCTGCCAGCAGGCCGCCAAATAAATCATGACATGCAGAAATCCACCCAATAACCACTCAAACATCCAGCTTGGCTGTAACACTAATGCCAGTGCTACCAGCGTGAAAGGTAATAGGTGTAACCAGTAGCGGCGACGGGGGGAGTTCAGCGTCAGGCTGACCATGGCATAAATAAAGGGGCCTTTTAGCCACAGGGTTGCCTGCGTGAGCAGTGCCAGAATAAATACGCCGTTCGGCGGTTGCAGTAAGCAGGAATAAAAATAAATTTGTGGCACGCAGAGGCAAAACAATAAGGCGGCAAACCAACGGTTAACATGGGCATGCCCGCGCCTGTCCAGTAGCAGGGCAATGCCACTCCAGGCAGTTAAGCTCAATACCATCAAATCAAACGCTTTTTCCGCTTCCATTATGCTTGCCTTTTATGTGCAGCCCCCTGAAAGGTGATATGCGCTAGCTGGCTGCAGGGGGTGGCTTTTATTGTTTAGGGGGTTTTAGTACAGATATGTGCCATCAATGGCTTTATTAGTGTACAGAGTATTAGGTAATCCTTTGATTTTCAGGGGATTACCACTTTAGTTGCAGATCAGTAAAACATATCCCTCTCGATCAAGAATGACGGGTATCGCTGGGGGTATTACCCCCAGCGTGCTGGTTAAGCCTAGAAATCCCCCACCCAAACCGGGTTGTTTTGGTTGCGGCGGAAGGCGGTGATGCGGCCGCATTGGGCAAAGTGGTTGCCGCTCACATAAGGCGCGCCAGGTTGGCTGATGTTGCCTTCCCAGCCGGGGCCGTTGCTGATAAAGGATTTCAGCTCAAACCAGCCATCCTGGGTGCGCGAGCAGTCCATTTCCACATCCAGCATCCAGTAGTGCTGGCCCCAGAGGTTAAACGGCGTTTCGCCATAGCCATCGACTTCCACACTGCGCTTGGTGCCCCAATCCAGCGGCCAGAAATTGGTGGTCCAGTCCAGTGCGGAGCCCTGGGCATTGGTGGGCTGGCCAGCCTCGGCGCCGTACCAATCCAAATAGGCATCCCCCGCCTTCCAGGGCGCCGTAGTGGCGTTGCGCAGGTTGAGGTGGCGGATGGGAATGGCGCACAGCTTGTTTTCTTGCGTGCAGGCAATGCCCAGCTGCTGGGCGCGGTTGTGGTCTATGCCGCCGCGCACAAACAAATCCTGGCCGTTTTGGGTGATGCCCTCGATAAACACAATGGTGCGTTTCCAGGGGTTGTTGCCGCAGGATTGCTGGCTTTCGATGCTGTAGCTGAGGTTGGCATCGTTAAAGCGGATGCGGTAATCCCCGGCGCAGGGCAGGGCGATATTGTTGCCGTAAAGCTCCGCCACTCCATCCAGGTTGCTGTCGCCATAGTTCTGCGCCCAGTCGCCCAGCACATCAAACTTGATCTCCATGACGCCAGCCTGTTGGGTGATGCTGGCCTCCCAGGTGTGGTTGGCCACCAGCTGCATGGGCAATCCACCCCAGCCATTGAAATGGCCGCGCAACAACAGCTGGTCGAAGTTAGCTTCAAAGCTGCTGGTGCTGGTAAAGAGCAGCAGGTTGGGCGATTGCGGCCCCACATCCAGCAGTTTGTCGCGGCTGGCTTGCGCCCGCAGGGCCTCGGTGACATGGCCGGGCAGGGCATGGGGGTGCTGCTCCAGGTACAGGGCTACAGCACCGGCCACATGGGGCGATGCCATGGAGGTGCCGCTGATGGCATTGGTGTCGGTCGGGCTGGTGTGCCAGGCGGCGGTGATGCCCTGGCCGGGGGCGAACAGATCGACACAGGTGCCCCAGTTGGAGAAGCCGGCGCGCACATCGCTGCTGGTGCTGGCGCCAACGGTGATGGCCTCGGGGGCGCTGGCGGGGGAGTAGAGGCAGGCGTTGTCGTTGTTGTTGCTGGCGGCAACCACCACATTGATGCCGGCATCAATGGCGTTTTGCACCGCCAGATTGCCCGCCTCCAGTTTGCCGCCGCTCAGGCTCATATTGATCACGGCCGGTTTTTGATGGTTGAGCACCACCCAGTCGATGGCGTCGATGATATAGCTCCAGGGTGCGGAACCGGAGCAGTCAAACACCCGCACCGACCAGAGGTTAACCGCCTTGGCTACCCCATAGGTATTGCCGCCAATGGTGCCGGCGACGTGGGTACCGTGGCCGATACAGTCTTCCAGGGCAGGCATGCCCGGCACAAAGCTGGCGCCGCCCAGTACGCGGCCGCTGAACTCCTGGTGGTCGGCGCGGATACCCGAATCGATCACATAGGCGTTAACCCCCTGGCCGGTGGCGACATAGTGGTAGTTGTTGTCGAGTGGCAGGTCGTTTTGGTCAATACGATCCAGCCCCCAGGTGGCCGGCGTCTGGGTTTGGTTGATGCTGGTTCCCTGATCCAGGCTTACCCAGCGGTCTGCTTCGATAAAGGCCACCTGTGGGTTGCGCGCCAGGGCATCCAACAGCGCCTGGTGGTTGCTGGCACCGGCGCCCTTGGTGCTAATGCTAAAACCGCGCAGGGCGCGTTGGTATTGGCGATCCACCGTAAAGCCGCGCGCCAGGGCAGCGGCTTGCACGGCGCTGCTGGCGCCCAGGTCGGCCTGGGGTTTGAGCACTACCAGGTATTGGCCGGGTATGCGTTGGGGGTGGTCCAGGCCGTGTACGGGAGCCTGTGTTTGCCCCAGGCTGCCCAGGCTGGTGAGTGCCAGGCCCAAGCCGAGGCTTAAACGCAGGCAGGGTATAAGTTTGCGCGAGTACAGGTGGAGATGCTGTAGTGAAGTGTGAAATGCCGATTTCATGGTGTAGCCCCTCAAAAAAATCCTTGTTTAAGGGTGTTCCGGGCTGGATCGCCAGGCGCACCCCGTTTATCAGCCTGTTAGCCAGCTGTTGGGTTTTAAGCTGCTGTCGATAGTTGGGCGGCAGTTGTTGCTGCTCTTTTGTTACGATTCGTATCGCTTTTTTACTATCATGCTTGTATGGAAGAAAAATCAAGTGAATTTTTAACTTATTTTTCTGGTGCTTTTCGTCTTATTTATCGCCTATTTTGCTTTTTTGTTAATTTTTTCGACGATGTTTGTATGTTTTTATTTTACGTGTAAAAAGGTAACGGACTGCGGACGCGATTGTGAAAAATGGCCATAAGCCTGGCCAGTGGCAGGATTCGGGGTGGCAAGTCGGTTGGGGGTAGGGGTGGGGCTGGCCAAGTTTTGTGCAGTTGGGGTTGAGCTTTGCGGTAGCCTGGAATACAATCGCCGCCCCTGTAAAAACGGGGTATACGGCGCTAGTCACAAATGCCCAGGCATGTCGCCAGGCTACTTCGTGCCGTCCAAGTCCAAAAGTGCTTTTGGATGAATAGTTTGGAGCAATACAAATGAGTGCATACGCAATTTTTGAAAGCGGTGGCAAGCAGCATCGCGTAGTTGTGGGCGAAACCCTCAAACTCGAAAAAATCGAATTCGCCACCGGTGGCACTGTTGAATTCAACAAGGTCTACCTGGTTGCCGATGGTGCCGACATCAAGATCGGTGCTCCGGTTGTGGAAGGTGCCACTGTGACTGCCGAAGTGGTTAGCCACGGCCGTGCGGACAAGGTGAAAATCATCAAATTCCGTCGCCGTAAGCATCACCTGAAGCGTCAAGGTCATCGTCAGTGGTTCACCGAAGTGAAAATCACTGCTATCCAAGGTTAATTGAGGAGTAGATCATGGCTCACAAGAAAGGGGTTGGTAGTTCCCGTAACGGTCGCGATTCAGAAGCGAAACGCTTGGGCGTTAAAGCCTACGGCGGCGAGCTGGTATCCGGCGGTAGCATTATCGTTCGTCAGCGCGGCACCAAGTATCACGCTGGCCCCAACGCTGGTCTGGGCAAAGACCACACCATTTACGCCAAAGTAGATGGTCATGTGAAGTTTGAAGTTAAAGGTGCCTTTGGTCGTCAATACATAAGCATTATCCCTGCTTAATATTGTCGCCAGCGTACCGGGCTGACTGATTCAGTCGCCACACAAGAATAAAAGCCCTGTCGTTTTGCGCCAGGGCTTTTGTTTTTGGATTTTGAGCCTTTTGTTAAATAAGTTTTCCCTGCGGAGACAGCTGTGAAATTTGTAGATGAAGCCCCGATTTATGTGGAAGCCGGCAAGGGTGGCAATGGCGCCCTGAGTTTTCGCAAGGAAAAGTTTATTTCCAAGGGCGGCCCCGATGGCGGTGACGGTGGTGATGGCGGCAGTGTGTTCCTGGTGGCCGATGAAAACCTCAACACATTGATTGATTACCGCTTTCAGCCAAAATACCAAGCGGAACCTGGCAAAAAAGGTGCGAGTAAAGATTGCACCGGCGCCAAGGGTGCCGATTTATTTTTGCCGGTGCCGGTAGGCACCACCGTGATTGATATGGACACCGAAGAAGTCTTCGGCGACCTCACCGAGCACGGCCAGCAATTAAAAGTGGCCCAGGGCGGTTTTCACGGCCTGGGCAACACCCGATTTAAATCCAGTACCAACCGTGTGCCGCGCAAAACCACGCCGGGCACCGAGGGTGAAAAACGCAATCTCAAGCTC
>CAMLRI010000085.1 GCA_946482385.1 uncultured Cellvibrio sp. | reverse complement strand
TCGGCGGCGGTGCGCACATTGCTGTTGGCCTCCTCGCCCTGGTGATGCAGGTTGGGGCAGGTGGTGAGCACCTGGTCGCGGAAGCAGTGGCCCTCGCCCAGCAGCAGCAACTGCTCGCTGTTCAGCTCGTTGGGGTCTATAGCATCTTTGGCCGCCAATGGGTGGCTTTTGGGCATAAGCACCACAAAGGGCTCCTCGTAGAGCGCCTGGGTTACTACATCCGGCTCGCTAAACGGCAGGGCAACTATGATCACATCCAGCTCGCCATTGCGCAGTTTTTTGCGCAGGTTGTGGGTGTAGCCCTCCTCCACATAGAGCGGCATTTTGCTCGCCAGCTGCTGCAGGTGGGGAATAAACTGCGGCAGCAGGTAGGGGCCAATGGTAAAGATGGCGCCCACCGACAGGGGGCTGGAAAGCTGGTCTTTGCCAGCGTCGGCCAGGTCTTTGATGGCGGCTGTCTGCTCCAGCACCAGGTGCGCCTGGGCGACTATCTGCTCCCCCAGCGGCGTGGGCTGAACGCGGGATTTGGTGCGCTCGAACAGGGCCACGCCCAACTCATCTTCCAGTTTTTTTACCGCGATGCTCAGGGTGGGCTGGCTGACATAACAGCGGTCGGCCGCGCGGCCAAAGTGCTGCTCCTGGGCCAGGGTGACTATGTAACGCAATTCGGTCAGGGTCATGGTGGTCTCTCCCTCTCGGGTGTTGCTCTTAGTGGGCGATGTGATTTTTGTTGTTATGGGACTGCTGTTGGAATAGCTTAAAACTATCAGATTGGCGATATTTATCAAATGACAAATAGCACTAATGATCCGCAAAAACTGCTGATTCTCGGCTGCGGCGACATAGGCCAGCGGCTGGCGCAGCAATTGGCGCCACACAACTACCGGGTAACCGGCCTGCGCCGCTCGCCCTGCGCCGACCTGCCCTACCTGCAGTATCGCCAGGGGGATGCCGGCGAGGCCGCCTGCCTGGATGGCTTAGTGGGCGAGGGTTTCGATGTGATACTGCTGACCATGACCCCCGCCGAGCGCAGCGATGAGGGCTATAAACGCGCCTATGTCGACAGCTGCCGCCAGCTGGTCGCCAGCCTGGCGCGCCAGCAACACAGGCCCAGGCTGCTGCTGTTTGTCTCCAGCACCAGCGTCTATGGCCAGGATGATGGCAGCTGGGTAGATGAAGCATCGCCCACCTGCCCCACCAGCTTCAGCGGCCGCCGGCTGCTGGAGGCGGAACACCAGCTGCAGCAGGGCGCCGCCAATCTGGGCATCGCCAGCTGCATAGTTCGCCCCAGCGGTATCTACGGGCCGGGGCGGCAGCGGCTGCTTGAACAGGTGCGCGCGGGGCTTGCCAGCGCCGGCAGCCATTACACCAACCGCATCCACGCCGACGACCTGGCCGGCGCCCTCGCCCACCTGATTGAACGCCAGCGCCAGCTGCCTTTGGCGCCGCTCTACCTGGCCAGCGATAGCGCGCCAGCGCCCATGGCGGAGGTGGTGGCCTGGCTGGCGCAGCAGATGGGGCTTGGCGATTACCCGGCAGCCGGGGCACAGGGCGAGCGCGGCAACAAGCGCATCTGCAACCGGCGGCTGTTGGACGCAGGTTACCGGCTCCGTTATCCTGATTACCGCGCCGGTTACACAGAGTTGCTCCAGCAGCCAGCCGCGCGCGACAAAGAGCCAAATTAAGGCGGGGTACAACGCCTAAAAATCGGCAAAAAAATCGGTCACTGGCGCCGGGGCAACCCGGCGCTGTTTTTACTCCCGGGCTTCACCCAGGCAGCGCTCGCCCCGGTTAATCCTTCTTTACTTGTACACCCCTCTTTCGCTGCTTATAGTTTCAAAGACCATTAATGGTTAGCCAGCATCAAGCAGCAAACAATCAAGCACCAAACCATAAGGTGCCACAGCTATTTCATCGGCAATAAAACCCAAGCGCCACCTGTGGCAGGCGCTCCCTATAACGACCAAAAATCCGGGAATTACGATGAAACAACACAGATTTCACCCACACCAGGGCGCGGCATGGCTGCTCTCTGGGCTCGTCTTGGCAGGTGTTTTGAGCGGCTGTAATGGCCCCAGCCAACAGCGGGCGCCAGCGCCTGTCTGGCAAGCCGACTTGGGCGATGGCTACTACCAGAACCCCATCATCCACGCCGATTACTCCGACCCGGATGCCATTCGGGTGGGCGAGCGCTACTACATGACCGCCTCCAGCTTTAACAGCGCCCCCGGCCTGCCGCTGCTGGAATCGGCCGATATGATCAACTGGACCCTGGTAGGCCACGCCCTGCCCCAGCAGCTGCCCGCCGCAGTTTTTGCCCGCCCGCAACACGGCAAAGGCGTTTGGGCGCCCTGCCTGCGCTATCACGCTGGCCAATTCTGGATTTTTTACCCGGACCCGGACTTCGGTATTTATGTCATCACCGCCAAGGATTTCCGCGGCCCCTGGAGCCAGCCCCGGCTGCTCCTGGCCGGCCAGGGCCTTATCGACCCCACCCCCCTGTGGGATGAGGATGGCCAGGCCTATTTGCTCCACGCCTGGGCCAAAAGCCGCGCCGGCATTAACAACCGCCTGACCCTGAGGCGGATGGCACCCGACGCCAGCCGCATCCTCGACCAGGAGGGTAAAATCGTGATAGATGGCGACAAAATCCCCGGTTATAGCACCCTGGAAGGCCCCAAGTTCTACAAACGCGATGGCTACTACTATGTTTTCGCCCCCGCCGGCGGGGTGGAATTTGGCTGGCAATCGGTATTCCGCGCCAAGCAGATTCAAGGCCCATACGAGGACAAAATCGTGCTGGCCCAGGGCGCCAGCCCCATCAACGGCCCCCACCAGGGAGCCTGGGTGCAAACCCCCGCAGGGGATGACTGGTTTTTCCACTTTCAAGACAAGGGCGCCTATGGCCGCATAGTCCACCTGCAACCCATGGCCTGGAAGGACGGCTGGCCAGTAATGGGGCACAAGCACAACCGCGAAGGCGTGGGCGAGCCGGTGCTGCGCCAGCGCAAGCCCATCGCCGGCCAATTCGCCATGGCCACCCCGGCCACCAGCGACGATTTCAATGGCGCACGCCTGGGGCTGCAGTGGCAGTGGAGTGCCAACTGGCAGGCGGATTGGTATTCCCTAACCGCCAACCCCGGCCAGCTGCGCCTGTTCAGCCGCTACGACGCCGAGATCAACGCCACCCGCCTCTGGTACAACCCGGCGCTGCTGTTGCAAAAATTCCCGGCAGAGACCTTCAGCGTCACCAGCCAGCTGCGCCTTAACGCCAACACCGAGGGCGAACGGGCCGGCCTGGTGGTCTACGGTTTCAACTACGCCTGGCTGGGGCTGCAACAGCACCAGGGCAGGGCCGAACTGCGCCTCAACACCTGCCTAGACACCCAAGCCAACTGCGAGGAGCAAACCCTGTTCCGCCAAACCCTGCCGCAAAACCAGGTATGGTTGCGCGCCCAGGTGCACAAGGGCGCCAAGGTCAGCTTTGCCTATAGCCTCAATGGGGTGGATTTCATCCCGGTAGCCGGAGACTTCACCGCCCAGCGGGGGCGCTGGGTGGGCGCCAAAATTGGCCTGTTCGCGGCCAGTGAATTGCCCGGCGGCGGCTATGCCGATATCGACAACTTCACCCTGGCCCCCTAATGGGCTTATTCCAGGCATAAAAAAACCCGGCCGAAGCCGGGTTTTTTTAGCGCGGAACCTGCAACTTATGTTGCGGGTTGCGGTTTAGTTGCGGGTTTCGGTCTTGGTTACCTTGGTAGACACTTGACCAACCACACGGCGGTTTTGCTCGCGGCCGGCAGCGGTGTTGTTGTCCGCAATCGGCTTGGCTTCACCGTAACCAATGGCGCTTACACGGTCAGCACTAACACCGTATTTGGTGATCAGCGCCGCTTTTACCGCGTCGGCACGGCTTTGTGACAGCTTTTGGTTGTAGGCATCTGCACCCTGGCTGTCGGTGTGGCCTTCAATGGTCACCACAGTGTCAGCGTACTCGCCCATGAACTTGGCCAGCTTGGCCACTTCGCCTTCAAATTCCGGCTTGATTACAGACTTGGCGGAATCGAAAGTGATGTTGAGTTCGATGGCTACAGTTTCAGTCAGCTTGAGTGAGCAACCTACAGCATCCACTTTGTGGGTGCTGGGGGTGTTGGCGCACTGGTCTTTGGAATCCAACACACCGTCGCCATCGCTGTCTTTTTCCACTACTGGCTGGGGAGCCGGCGCTGGGGCAGCAACTACAGGGGCGGCTTGGGTTTTGCCAAACAGGTAGGTCAGGCCCAGGTTGAGCGCCAGGTCGGTGTACTCGTTATCCAGGCTGTTGAAGGCGCGCAGGTCGGTGCGGAACTGCCAGTTGCCGCCCAGGTCGCGCTTAACGCCGGCACCCAGGTTGAGCAGGGTTTCGCGGGCAGAGTTTTTATCGCCAGCAAAATTCAGCTCGCGCTTGAGGTCGCCCAAACCCATAGCCAGGTAGGGTTTCCACTGGCTTTCGGTGGTGATGTTGTAAATACCGTCCAAGCGGTACTGGGTGCCATCCAGATCCCAATTGCCATCCTGGGTTTCGGTGTCGTAACGGCTCCATACGGCTTCCAGGGTCCAGTTGTCATTCACAGGAAAACCAAAGCTCAGGCCCCAGGTATTGGCGTCTTCCAGGGGGTCATCAAAAAAGATACGGCCGGCTTGGGCGGTAACTTCACCTGAGTGGCTTTGTGCATTCACGCCTGTTGCTACTACGGCGGCAATAAAGGCTGAGAGGGTCGCTAGTTTTACTTTGTTACTGGCCATTTCGTTCTCCGTTGAAATTAGCTTGGTCCATCGGTGCTGCGATCATTGTGCGCAGTCATCCTTAAACCATGGTGGGTGTGTTAACGATCAGCTTGCTTAAAATCCATTTCATCATTATTGGTGCGGGCTCACCTTAGCAAACTAACTGGTCTTTTTAAACAAAAGATCCCAAACGCCATGCCCCAGGCGCTCACCGCGCTTTTCAAACTTGGTGATGGGCCGGTACGCCGGGCGCGGGGCATAGCCGCCATCGCCCTGGGTATTGCTAAAACCCGGTGCCGCGCTCATAACTTCCAGCATGTGTTCGGCATAGGGCTGCCAGTCGGTGGCCATGTGAAAAACCCCGCCCAACGCCAGTTTGGGCCGCAGTTTTTGCACAAAATCCGCTTGCAGGATACGGCGTTTGTGATGCTTCTTTTTATGCCAGGGATCGGGAAAGTAGAGCTGCAAGCGGTCGATGCTGCCATCGGGGATGCAGTCTTCCAGCACGTCCATAGCGTCGGCCATATATACCCGTAAGTTACTTAACTCCGACTGAATAGCACCATTCATTATCCGGCCCACACCGGGCGGGTGGACTTCGATACCAATAAAGTTTTTGTCCGGCTCATTAATCGCCATTTCCAGCAGCGAATCGCCCATACCAAAACCAATTTCCAATACCAGGGGGGCAGCGCGGCCAAACACCTGCTGGGGGTTAATGGCGCCGCCAAACAGGCTCAACCCCAGGCGCGGCCAGCAATCTTCAAAGGCGCGCTTTTGGCCTTCGGTAATGCGCCCGGCGCGGATCACAAAGCTGCGGATGGGTTTGGGTTTGAACTCGGGTTTAATCAAAAATCCCTGTTCCTCGCCATCGCTGGCGGGGAGGATTTGCGGCAAATCAGACATAAAAGGTTTCAACCAGTGAGGAGGGCAACAGAAAAGTGGCGCAGTAAACCACTCAGGTTTTGTGGCGCCAGGCCGCCAGCGCCAGCAGCAGCCAGCCGAGCATAAAGCTCAGCCCACCCAGGGGCGTTACCGGCCCCAACCAGCGCGGGCCGCCCAAGGCCAGGCCATATAGGCTGCCACTGAACAAAAAGGCGCCCAGTATAAAGGCAAGGCCGCTGGCTTTTAACCCCGACCACTGGGGTTTCACCGCCATGAGTATGCCCACCCCGAGCAGCGCCAGGGCGTGGTACATCTGGTATTGCACCCCCACTTGGAAGCTGTGCAGGGCCGCCGCTGGCAGCTGGGCCTTAAGGCCATGGGCCGCAAAAGCGCCCAATACCACCGCTAGCAGGCCGCTAAGGGCGGCTGCCAGGATAAACATTCGCGCCATTTATAACTCCGAAAAAATAAAAAGGCCGCGCAGTGCGCGGCCTTGGTAGCTGTATCTGACGGCTGATCAGGCTTCCAGCATCATTGCCTTAACCTTGTTCATGGCGTTTTTCTCCAGCTGGCGAATACGCTCAGCAGATACACCATATTCAGCGGCCAGATCGTGCAGGGTGGCTTTGTCGTCGTTTAACCAACGGCGCTGCAAAATCACCCGGCTGCGGTCATCCAGCTTGTCCATGGCCATTTCCAAGCCATTGACACTCGCCTCTTCCCAGTTGGCCTCTTCCAAACGGGCAGCCGGGTCATAGCGGTTGTCTTCCAGGTAGTGGGCGGGGGCGACATAGTTGTCGTCCTCGTCGTCTTCACCGGCATCAAAGCCCGCGTCGTAGGAGGCCAAACGGCCTTCCATTTCGCGCACCTGTTTTACATCGACACCCAAATCCAGGGCGACTGCTTCGGCTTCGTCGTTGCTCAACCAGGCCAGGCGCTTTTTGGCACCGCGCAGGTTAAAGAACAGCTTGCGCTGGGCCTTGGTGGTGGCGATTTTGACGATACGCCAGTTGCGCAGGATAAATTCGTGGATTTCGGCCTTGATCCAATGCACCGCAAAGGACACCAGGCGCACGCCTTTATCGGGGTCAAAGCGTTTTACCGCCTTCATCAGGCCGACGTTGCCCTCCTGGATCAGGTCGCCCAGGGGCAGGCCGTAGCCGTTGTAGGAGCGGGCGATATGTACCACGAAGCGCAAATGGGCCATTACCAGCTTGCGTGCGGCGTCGAGGTTGCCGTTCTGGTGCAGATCGCGCGCCAGCTGTTGCTCCTCCTCCACGGTGAGGATGGAAAAGCTGCTGACGGCTTGAACATAGGCATTCAGGTTTGCACCAGGGGCTAGTACGCCTATGGGTTGCAGACTTGTGCTTGTGCTCATGAGATACCTCCAAATATGGGTGGCTGGAGTTTAGCACCCGCATTTTAGTTAGGCTAGGTCGCTAAAAGTTCAATTCGGGTGGCATTTGTCACCTGTTGTGGCGCCAGCCAATTGCCTATTTTTTATTCTACCCAGGATTACACCTGAGAACCTTGATCCAGCGCAGACGCCAGCGGGCACCTCGCACTTATGCCTGGAAATTTACTTAACGCTAACCTTCTTAAATGCTATGGATTCTTTATCGTTGTAGGCTCTTATTTTCATCTGTAGGTGAGGCAATTGCGGATCGAACTCAAGATAAATCAGCTCCATAATCCTCCCCCCTTGTAATAAAAAGTTCCCCTAATTGCTTCCATGGGGTAATCGCGCGGCGCCGTGGCCACTGCAAACCAATCGAAGGTGTTGCCTCCGGGGCGGACTCATCGCAGCCGAAAAGTACACAGCAGCTCGCTATTAACGCTTTAATTTTCATACAGTTCCTTGTTAAGCACC
>CAMLRI010000084.1 GCA_946482385.1 uncultured Cellvibrio sp. | reverse complement strand
CCTTTTTTAAATGCTGGGCAAGCAATTGCCTTTCTTCGCCTTTGATCATTTTAATGGTTATCAATTGTTAAAAATTAAACGCTCAAGTCTTATACAATTCTTTAATGCACTTACAATCAGGCCATTGATTAAAATTTTAATTAGCCTCTTTATGCCCTTGACTCACCAAAACATTACGAATTTTTTCTGCCGTCTGCTGTAGCTGTTCCGCATCGGCATTTTTAGCGTAAGCAAAACTTAAATCATTCATGGAATCCATAGGCACCAGGTGGATATGGGTATGGGGCACCTCCAGGCCGGCGATCATCAAACCCACGCGGGTAGCGGGATAAGCGACCTTTAAGGCGTTGGCAATTTTGTGGCTCACTTGCATCAGGTGCGCCGCCAAATCCAGGGGTAAATCGCTCCATTGGTCTATTTCCTGACGGGGAATAACCAGCACATGGCCCTGACGAATGGGCTGGATAGTAAGGATGGCCACCGCCTGCTCATCTTGCCATACAAAGTGGCCGGGAATTTTCCCCTCCATAATTAAACTAAACACACTTGCCATAACTTACTCCTGGTTAGAAAAAATCAATTTTAATAAACCGCCAAGCCGCGCTTTAAAAGTGCGCGCGCCAGCACTTCATCGATTTGATGGATGTTTTCATCGCGCAATTCAATGTAATCCAATTTATGTTTTTTATAGATAGCCAACTTTTCCAGCTCACTGCTGATCACACCGGCACTATTATTTTGTTGCCCCAACTCATCCGCCCAGCACTCAATGCAAAAATGAATTTGCGGCAGGTAAAAATCGGCATTGAGGGAGTCCAACGCCCATACAAACGCATAATTGCGCGCGTGGACAATACCAGCCAGGTAGAGCCAGTTATCCACCCGTCGCTGCACAGCATTGTTGACCTGATGCCCATCGAGGGTGAGGTGGCTGGTTAAAGACGTATCGCCGCGCAACTGTTGTACCGCCAACAACAATTCCGGATCATCCAGCAGGGTTTCCGGCCAGGTGGTGTAGGGAACCCCGGAAGATTCCGCTTCATGCTGGCGCCCCCCCAGCAATTTTCCCTTATCGGTTAGCAACCAACCGCGCACATGCTTTTTCAGCAATTGCCGCTCGGCCAACAATAAATTCACCAGGCGTGCGGGCATATCCCATTTGTGGGCCAGATTAGTGGCGGTCAGGGGCGCATCTGGCAGCAACTTTAATAATGGATGCTGCTGTATGGATTCCGGCCAGGCAATATATTCCCCGTATTTGGGGTGGTTGACGTAGATACCACCTTCAAACTTGCCTTTTTCGGTGAGCTGCCAATGGTTATCGACCTTGACGATCCAGCCACCGCCGGTAAGCAGCACAAACAGCTCCTTGCTCTCTTTGCCGAGCAGTCGCGCCAAAGCGGTTGTGGATATGTGCTTTTCCGTTACCGATTTTACTGGCGCTCGTTTTTCTGTCGCATGATTTTCTGTCATAGTCCGCTCCTTTACCGCCATTCTACTCAGCGAGACAACATATGCCTATTTGGGTCGATGCCGACGCCTGCCCCAAGCCCGTCAAAGAAATTCTGTTCCGCGCCGCCCACCAGCGCCAGGTAAATCTTATTCTGGTGGCCAATCAATACATTGCCGTGCCCGCATCGCCCTATATTAAAAGCATGCAGGTAAGCAGCGGCTTTGATGTGGCCGATAACCATATAGTGGCCTCGCTCAGTACCGGCGACCTGGTGATTACGGCCGACATCCCCCTCGCCGCCGAGGCCATTGCCAAAGGGGCTGCGGTGATTAACCCCCGTGGCCAGCAATACACCAAAGACAGCATAGGGGCGCGCCTGAATATGCGCGACTTTATGGAAACCATGCGCTCCAGCGGTGTAGTCATGCAGGATGGCCCGCCCCCTTATAGCCAGCAGGATCGCCAGGCCTTTGCCAATGCACTGGACCGGTGGCTCGCCAAGGCCCGGAAAAATTAACTGGCTTAGCGGCACATAAAACCCTATACTTCGCGCACTTTCAGTACCCCCTCCTTGACTGTGAAAATCTTGTACCGGGGTAATGCTGAACAGACAGGATGTCTGAGGGCTGCCCGTATATCCTTCTTAAACGTTTGTTTTGTTTGAATGTTTGCTGGAAGGTTCGTTTTCACTGCATCAATTTCTGCCACCTGGGCAAGCGCCCAAACAGGCACAGTTGCATAGACACGGCCCGCCCCGAAGTGCGCAATCGTCTCAGCGAGTAGGACTCGTCGATTGCATGTGGCCTGCGCTGTGATCCCGATTTTACACACCCAGCCACGCGGGATTCCGTTGATTCATCGCCTTTTGCATCTGTGCCCTGGCTCTGCGAGCTACTTTCACGCGCAATTGAACGCCTGTATGCGAGACATACACCCAGCGATACGATCATCGCTCCCTGATTAGCGCCCCGCTGCCCGTGCGGTGGTGGCAAACATAGAAAATCAATAAAAACCACTAGTCCAGGCAGGTGCTGCATGCAGCAACCCGTGCTATGGCTATGGTTTTTAACCCTTTTTTGTTCAAAAACCACAGGTTAATTCATGTCTGAACCCATTATGTTTACCGATTTATCCCTCTCTGCCCCCGTATTGAAAGCCATCCAGGCTGTGGGTTATGAGGTTCCCTCCCCTATTCAAGCCGCCGCCATTCCCGTGCTGCTGGCCGGGGGCGATATTCTCGGTATGGCACAAACCGGTACCGGTAAAACTGCCGCCTTTGCCCTGCCCCTGCTGTCCAAATTGGATTTGAGCCAAAACGAGCCGCAAATCCTGGTGTTGGCTCCCACCCGCGAACTGGCCATCCAGGTCGCCGAAGCCTTCCAAAAATACGCCGCCAATATGCCCGGCTTCCATGTGCTGCCCATTTACGGCGGCCAGGATATGACCAGCCAGCTGCGCCAACTGAAACGCGGTGTGCATGTTGTTGTGGGCACCCCCGGCCGCGTTATGGATCACCTGCGCCGCGGCAGCCTTAACCTGAACAACCTGAAAAGCCTGGTACTGGACGAAGCTGATGAGATGCTGCGCATGGGCTTTATCGACGACGTGGAGTGGATTCTCGAACACACCCCCGCCAGCCGCCAAACCGCGCTTTTCTCTGCCACTATGCCGCGCGAAATCCGCAAGGTAGCCGATAACTATCTGCGCGATGCCAAAGAAATCAAAATCGCCAGCACCCAATCCACCGGCGACAACATCGAACAGGTTTACTGGATGGTAAGCGGCACCAACAAATTGGACGCTTTGACCCGCATCCTCGAAGTGGAACCCTTCGAAGGTATGATTATTTTCGTGCGCACCAAAACCGCCACCGTAGAACTGGCCGAAAAATTGGAAGCCCGCGGTTACTCCGCCGCCCCCTTGAATGGCGACATGAACCAACAGCTGCGCGAGCGCACCATTGAGCGCTTGAAAAGCGGCAAACTCGATATAGTCATTGCCACCGACGTAGCCGCTCGCGGTATCGACGTAGAGCGCGTTAGCCACGTGGTTAACTACGATATTCCCTACGACAGCGAAGCCTACGTGCACCGCATTGGCCGTACCGGCCGCGCCGGCCGCAGCGGCAAGGCAATCCTGTTTGTTGCACCGCGCGAAAAGCGCCTGCTTTACACCATTGAAAAAGCTACCCGCAAACCCATTACCCTGATGGAATTGCCCAGCGGCGCCACCGTCACCAAGCACCGCATCGACCAGTTCACCCAGCAAATTACCAATGTGCTGCAAGAGCAAACCGATCTCAGCTTCTTTAATGATTTGCTGGCCGAATACAGCCACGCCAATGATGTAGCACCGGAAGACATAGCTTCAGCCCTGGCCTTCCTGCTGCAAAAAGAGCGCCCGCTACAAGTGAAGTTTGTTGATGTAAAACCCGAGCGCAGCGCGCGTGAAGATCGCGGCGGACGGGAAGATCGCGGCAGCCGTGACGACCGCAACAGCCGCGAGCGCGGCCCCCGTGAAGATCGCCCGCGCCGCGAGCGCAGCGACGAAAATATGGAGCGCTACCGCATTGAAGTAGGCCGCAACCACGATGCCCGCCCAGGTGACATAGTTGGCGCCATTGCCAACGAAGCCGGTATTGAAAGCCGTTTTATCGGCCACATCAAACTGTTCGACGAGTTCTCCACTGTCGACCTGCCAGCCGGCATGCCCAAAGAAGTGTTGCAACACCTGAAAAAGGTGCGCGTACGCAACCGCACCCTGGAAATCAGCCTCGACCAGGGCGGCCCACGGGGCGATGACTTCCCCGGCCGCAGCAAAGCCAAACGCGATTTTGGCCCCAGAGATGGCGGCTTTAAAGACAATGGCAACCGCGATTTCGGTAACCGCGAAGGTGGATTTAGGGATGGCGGTTACAAAGACGGCGGCCGCGACAAGCCTCGCTTTAAAGATCGCGACGGCGGTGGCAAAAGCGGTGCCGGCAACGGCAAAAGCAGCTACAAGCCTAAAAAGTTTGATTAACGCATAGCCGCCCCATAAAAAAACGCCCTGCTTGGCAACGAGCAGGGCGTTTTTTTATGGGGCAAATAATTAACTAACAACCACTAATTATTAGCGCCATTATTCATCAAACATCTGAATCCAGTAACCGTTCTTTACCGCTTCCGCCATGGCCTTATCGGCGGCGATTACCCGCGGGTCGGCCAACAGGCCACTGGGTACCAGCTTGCGCTTTTCGATCTGGATTTCGGTAAAACCGGCGCGCATTAAAAATAATTTGCACAGGTGTTCGGCGCCAAACAAATCGACAAAATTGATATACACAATAAAAGGCACCATTTGCCCTTCTTTAATATCATCGAAGGCTTTTTTGGCGCGGCCGTTGGCAGAGAAAATATACATAAATTGTTCCTGTTAAATTGTCATAACGACGCGCAGTGAATCCAGACGCACCTTGGCCAAACCAAGGAAGTGCTGGCTGGCCGCCAAGCGCTCCTGCAGGTATTGGATTTCCTCCTGGCGCACATTGGGGTTTACCTGTGCCAGCGCCTGCAGCCGATCAATTTCCGCCCCCAGTTGTGCAGCGACTGCCGCCTTGGCCTGTTCGATCAAACCTGCCTGGTTGGCTTGGGTAATTTGCTCGGCCTTTTGCACCATCTCGGTTAATTGCGGGCGCGCATGGCGCACCAACTCCTGGGCATTATTGCGCGGCACTTTTTGTACCAGCCTGGAAAGCTGAGCCACATTCAGCACTGCCGATAAATCCTTGCCCTTATCGTCGAGCAACACACGCATAATCGATTGTGGAATAAAACGGAACAATTGCAATTCGGCTGGCGCCGGGCAATGCAGTACAAACAAGGCCTCCAGCAACAAATTGCCCGGTTTTAACGGCGGCAATTTCAAGGTACAAAAAGCCGTATTGCCAAATTCACTCAGGGCAATCAAATCCTGGGCGCCGCGCACCAAGGGGTGCTCCCAGGTGAGGAACTGCATATCCTCGCGGGACAGCGCCTGCTGGCGCTGATAGGTAATAGTCAGGCCAGATTCCGGCAACCCTGGAAATTGCTCAACGCGCATATGATCGCTCGGGTGCAGTACCAGGCTGTGCTCCGAATGGCGCTCTGAATCTATACCAAAACAATCAAATACTGATTCCATGTAATTCGCCAGGGTTTGGCTTTGGTCATTTTCCGCCAGAGCAGATACCAGGGCTTGCGCCTGGGCAGGCTTGCATGAATTTAACTCCAGCAAGCGGTCGCGCCCCTGTTGCAACTGCAGCACCAAGGCATCGGCATAAGCGCGGCTTTGCGCCAGCAATTGGTTAAATTCCTGTTCGTTATTGGCAACCAAAGCAGGCAATAACTGCTCGGCAAATTGGCTGTATACCGCCTGGCCTATAGCACAGGTTTTTTCAAAGGCATTGAGCCCCTGGTGATACCAATCGAGCAATTTTTGCTGGGCGCTACCCACATAAAACGGCACATGGATATTCACAGTCGCAGTTTGGCCAATGCGGTCGAGACGGCCGATGCGCTGCTCCAGCAAATCCGGGTTGAGCGGCAAATCAAACAACACCAAATCCTGGGCGAATTGGAAGTTGCGCCCCTCGCTGCCAATTTCCGAGCAGACCAATACCTGGGCGCCCTCCTCCAAATCGGCAAAGTATGCGGCGGCGCGGTCGCGTTCAATCAGGCTCATGTATTCATGGAATACACAGGTAAGCACACCCTTGCGCAGGCGCAGGTATTCTTCCAGCGCTTGCGCTGTGTCGGCATGGGCACAGATGACCAACACTTTTTGCCGGCGATGTTGCTTGAGCCACTCAGCCAACCAGGCGACGCGGGCATCCTGCAGCCACCAATCGGCACCAGTTTGGGTTTGCCAAAAAGTTTCGGCGCGGATTTGCAACAGCAGCGATTGCGCACAAAAATTTTCCGCGTGCTCCGCCAAAGGGAGCGGGTAAGTATGCAGCTGTCGCTCGGGAAAACCGCTGACCGAATTGCGCGTATTGCGGAACAACACCCGGCCAGTGCCGTGGCGATCCAGCAAATAATCAATGGCGGTATCCACCGCTGCCGCGAGGGAATCCTGGGTTAACTGTTGTTGCAATTGCGCCAGGCTGGATGCGGGTAAATATTGCGCCAGCTGCTCCACCAAGGCAGCGCTGAAATCCTTTGCGCCCTGCTCTACCAATTGCAGCAGCGACTGCACCAATTGGTTGAGCGGCTGATAGGATTGTTGCTCGGCTTTGAATTTTTCCAAATCGTAATAACGATCCGGGTCAAGCAAACGCAACCGCGCGAAATGGCTTTCCAGCCCCAGCTGTTCGGGAGTGGCCGTCAACAACAGCAAACCCTTGGCGACCTTGGCCAAGCCTTCGATACAGGCATAGGCGGTGCTGACGTTATCCTGACTCCATTTCAGGTGGTGCGCTTCATCCACCAACAGCAAATCCCAACCGGCAGCCTGGGCCTGGCGATAGCGCTGGGGGTTGTCGGTGAGGAAATCCAGCGAGCAGAGAACCAATTGCGCCGATTCAAACGGGTTATCGCTATTGGCATTGCGCTCAAAATCATCGTCAAAGTCATCGACAAAATCGACGGATTCTTCCTGGCTATCCAAACCCACCAGGGCATTGCAGCGCGCTTCGTCGAGCAGAGTGAAAGCCAAATTAAACCGGCGCAACATTTCCACCAACCACTGGTGTTGCAAACTGGCGGGCACCACTATCAGCGCGCGCTGGGCGCGGCCGCTCAATAATTGCTGATGCAACACCAAACCGGCTTCGATGGTTTTACCCAAGCCCACTTCGTCGGCCAGCAATACGCGCGGTGCATGACGCTGGGCCACCTCGCTGGCGATGTATAACTGGTGCGGTAACAACTGCACCCGCGGCCCCGCCAAACCAAAATAATTTGCCTGGCGATGCTGGTGTTGGAAATGCAGGGTTTGGTAGCGCAGGAAAAAATGTTCGTGGCGGTCAATCTGGCCGGCAAACAAACGTTCACGCGGGGTGCTGAATTGCACAAAGCTATCCAGTTCAAATTCGGGAATGGCAATTTCTTCGTTATCTTTGGTCAAGCCGGTATACAGCAAGCAGCCCG
>CAMLRI010000083.1 GCA_946482385.1 uncultured Cellvibrio sp. | reverse complement strand
CCGCGTGGGATATTGATATTCCCATTTTGGTTGGGCGAAACAACTCCAACCAGCCTTATTCGGTTTCTATTCGCGTGCTGGCTTCTGGCGGCATTTCGGCAAACATTGATATGGAAAACGCCGGCACTGGATCGCCAACAACAATGAATATTTCTGGTAGTGGTTTTTGGAGGATTGCGTAAATGTTTTATTACGATGCCAATGGTTTTTTGTGCAAAGAAAGCGAAGCGGTTGGCTATACCGATATTGCCCCCGCAGAAACGTTAAACCGCGCGATGTTTACCGGCGAAGCCTGGGTGGAGTCGCTTTATAAACGCGCCTGGGCGATTGATGAGCATGGCTTTTTTGTGGTTGACCTGTTCGATTATGACGTGCGCGAGGGTGGGCTGTTTACCACCATTCCCTGCCCAAGCGGCATGTTTAGACGCCCGCGCCTAATGCAAGGCGAGTGGGTGGAAGGCCTGCCCGTAACGGCAAACGAGCTGCTGGAGCGCGAAAAGCGCAAAGCGTTACGGCGCGTGAATAGCGAACACCTGGCGCGCCTGGGTGGCGGTGTGCCGTTTATGTTTGGCAACACCCTGGACACGGTGCAAACCCGCGATGAGCGCGACATGATTAATATTTCTGGCGTGGCTACCCGCGCCATGCTGCTGCAAGCGCAAGGCGTGCAAGAGCCGGTTATTTCATTCCGCGCGCAAAGCAATACCACCTACCCATTAACGCCTGCCCAGGCCGTAGCCCTGGGTGAAGCAGTGGCGGATCACCAACAACAAATTTACTCCACAACCTGGTTGCTAAAAGATGCCATTGCCAGCGCCACCAGCGTAGAGGCAGTAATGGCGATTGGTTGGCCGCAAGGCGAGTAATTGGGCCATGTTTAGCCAAATTACCTTTGCCTGGCCGGAGCGATTTAGCAGCCTGGCCAGCAGCTTTAACGGGGTGTTGAGTAGCGCCCCCGGCGAATTGAGCGCCGCCCAGGGGCGATTAAATAACGCCCCTGGTTTGGATTATGAGCATAGCCCGCTGGCGAGCGGCGCTAGTGGCAGTGCGAGCGACCTAGCAACGGTAATTGGCGACCTGTTGGCGCAAGCGCAGGTGGTGTGCGCGCACCCATGGAGCCAGGGCATTGGCCAGGGCGAAAACCATTTTCGCTATTTGTCGCCCGCAAACGCGGTGCAGGCCGCCGCAAAAAAATGTGTGGATGCTGCCGATGCGCACGCGCCAACGGCCACGGTGGATGCGTTGGTGTTGGTTGTGTCCGCCAATGGTTTTAATGCGTTTGCGCAAGCCTTGCAGGCGTTTAACCAGGTGTTTCCTGTTGCTGATTTTTTGTTTTGCCAACGCCGCGCGCAACAACTGGCGAGCGTTGAGCAGGACAAGCAGTACTTGCCGGAAGCGGCAATAAACGCACGCTGGCGCGCGCGCGGCATTGGCGCCCTGGGGCTGGCCAGGCCTGCCGGATCTGCATTGGGCGAGCTGGGCGCCAGTGCCACGGCCTATGAGGCTGGCGGAGTGAATGCCGATGCGGAATTGGTGCAGCTGGCGAGCAAAAAACAATTGCTGTTGCAGGCACAACAAAATGCCGTGGCGGCGTTGCCTGGTTTGTTTTCCGGCGGGGCAGGGCGCGCGGTTTTTTTGCAAAATAAAACGGCCACCCAAATTAATAGCGCGCTGGCGAATAGTGGGCTTAGCCATGATGAGCCCTTGGCCTGCTGTTTGTTGATTTGCGCAGAGCCTGGTGGCCTAACCCTGTTGCGGGAGATGCTAAGCCTATGATGCTGGACAATTACACCCTGCCCCGTAAAGAGTTGCAGGTGACCATGGAAATGCGCATTGAATCGGAATCGCTGGGGGCGCAAACCAGTGGCACAGATACCGCGCACAAGGGCTTTAAACCCATGCAGTTTATGGTGTCGCTATTAATTCCATTTGTAGATGCCGATGACCTAAGCCGGTTAATTGGCGTTGCCAAAGCTGTGCGCACCGATGGCAGCCCGGTGGTTTATACCATTACCGATGAACTGGCCAACTCGCTCAAGGTTCGGCGGGTTACGTTTACCGATAGTTTTTATGTTCGCCAGGCGCCTGGTTTAAAGGCGTGGAATATTCAGTTTTCGTTACTGGAATTTAATAGTGTTTCGGAAAAAACAGAGCAGCGCTTGAGCTTGAGCACGGCACCTGGGCAGGCGGCCACTGGCGCGACCACTGCCGCCGCAACCGGCGAGGGCGATACCGACGAGGGCGGCCAGGGGGAATTAACCTGGTTTGAACGGCAACTAGAAAAACTGGATAAGGCGTTGGCATGAAGCTGCATAAACAAGTGTGGGTGGGCGGCACCAGTTACCCGCTAACAAAAGAGGATGTGCGGCTGGATTTATTTAACCCAGGCAGCGCCGTGTTTGATGTTTCTGCCGATGTAGCATTGGCCGGGCTGGTGCGTTTTTGCGCGGGCTATGACCCGCAGGCGTTGCAGGAAGTGTTTGCAGGCTACGTTGATAACAGTTTTGCGATTGATAAAAAACAGCAGCGCATTTTTTGCCGCGAGCTAACCGGATCGCTTAGCCGCCTGGTGCCGGTGAGTTTGCGCAATGTGTCGGTGCGCGATGTGCTAGCCGTTATCGCCCAGGAAACCGGCCTTAAATTTATCACCCCGGAGCAAGCCTACAGCACAAAAAAAGCGCCGGCCTTTTATTCATTGGGCAGCGGCTATTACTGCATGGATTCTATCGCCAATGTGTATTCGGTACCGCAATACCTGTGGCAGCAGCAGGGCGATGGCTCTGTGTATGTGGGTAGCTGGGCACATAGCTTTTGGGCTGGCCGCGAAATTGAGTTGCCCACCAGCATGATGGAAAGCACCGGCATTGCAAATATGGCCCGCATACCGGCTATGCCCAAGTTGCGCCCTGGCGCCATGGCCAGCGGTGCAGGTGTGGTTACTAAAGTGACCTGGGATGGCGAGCACCAAATTATTACCTGGAACAAAAAACCCTGGGGTAACCGATGGACGACCAGATTCGCCGTATAAACGAACGCAACCACACGCCGCTTTTTTCGGGCGCGTACCTGCCAATTATTGGCCGTGTGGTTTCGGTAAGCGACCCGGTTCGCACCGAATCGTTAAGCGAGGCGTTTCGCCCGCGCTATGCGGTGGACGTGCAAGTGTTGCGGCACGACTGCACGCCAGATGAGCTGCTGCCCGTGTTTAAGGCTGTGCCGCTACCCGTGCCAGGGGGCGGCCAGGATCGCGGCGTGTACGCCTTCCCAGAGGCTGGCGCCCTGGTTGAATTGGCGTTTGCCTTTGGTTTGCCAGACCGCCCCTTTATTCGCACGGTGTTGCCGCTAGAAATGAGCCTGCCCACGGTGGACCCTGGCGAACTGGCATGGTGCGCAGGCCTGGGCGTGGAGCAGCGCGCAGATACCCAGGGCAATTGGCACCGGGCTACAGATGCGGGCATTTATGATGATTGCCTTAGCTATGCGCTGGACTGCTACAGCGCAACAACCACCGCCCAGGAATTTTTGGCGGTGGTAAAACAAAACAGCACCGAACAGGTGTTGGGAACCAAAGTGGTTGAGGCGCTGGGGGCGCTGAAGCTGTTAAGCGGCGGCACCCTGAATGTTGGTGCTGTGGATAATTTAAATATCACCACAGCGAGTGACCAAAACAACAAAATTGGCCGCGATTTAAAGCAGCGGATTGGCAATATTGTTGATTCGCTTGCAGTCGCCAAGCAGCCGTTGCGCGTTAAAAATGGCGGCAAAGTGTGGTTGGGTAGTGAAGGCGAAAACGTTTTAAAAATATTGAGCGATTTGATTCAGGTGGTCGCGGATATTGCCAATACTGCATCTAGCCACACGCACCCCTATACAGATGATGGTGCGCCAAAAAATACGGCAGCACCAAACCAATCCGGCGCTTTTACCGGGCAAAAATCTAGCGCGGACGGGATTAAAGGCCGCCTTGATCCGATTATTGAGCCTTAATTTTTTAGGAGACGTTTATGCGTATACCAACACAGCAAACAATTAATCACGTAGGGGGCGGTTCGCCTCTGATAATGCTAAATCCCGATTATCAATTTACTCAAGTTACGATCACTGGTCGCAATACCGGAGAAATTACCCCGTTTGCCAGACCGTTATTGGATGTTAATGCACCTGGGGAATTCGTTGATGATGATTTTGAAACAGTTACGGACTCAGCCATAAACCTGGCCGACACAGCCAGGAAGCGCACATTCACCATATCCAACAAACGTCTGACTGCCATCAAAATGGTGGATTCAGGTGCTGGCACGGTTCGTTTCATCGTGAATCAATGGGGCCGCACTTAGGTCTATTAGTGAGGTGATTTATGGCTGAGTACGCACGATTGCTGCTGTACCGGGGCGGCGGGGGTGTTGGGGATTGGGATAGTGTTAATAGCGATAACAGCGACGCAACAACTGAATTTATTATCAACCTGCCCAATGGTTTTACTCTGCTGGAGTCGCGGAATTTTGAAACATTAGCGGGTGAAGGGTGGTGGTATTCCAATAATGGGAAGATTGACATTGTTGCGAATGGCAGTGCCAATGTAAACGGTGAGTTCACGCAATCGGTGAGCGGCAACCTAGGGCGCATTATTTTCCCGGCGAATGATACTCAGCTGGATGGAACCGCCCCCGCGTCGACAGGTATTGATCCAGCAAACTCTGCGATTTGGCATGCCGGATCAAGCGAGGTATGGCTTGAGTTTGAGCATGCTGTCTCGACAAATTGGGTCAACCACCCAACCGGAACCAACAAGATATTTTTTGTGACAGCGAGCGGCTACGGTGGAGGTGGCGACCCATGCGTGGTCTGTTACGACTCGGATTTTAATCCGCCGCGCTACACCATATTCCAACAAGGGCCTGGTGTAACCATTCGTGATCTTCGCCCCAATTTATCAACAATCGGCGCTCCGCACGGCAGCGTTAATCACGTCAAAATTCATATCGTCGCAAATACCCCAGGGAATTCGGATGGCCAGGCGCACATGTGGGTTAATGGCGTAAAAACCACAGAGCACACAAACGTCCAATTTATGAACGCGGGCTACCTATTTGATCACGTAGTCGCTCAGCCAACCTATGGCGGCGTCGGAGCGGGGGTGCTGGCGAGTCCACAATATATGTACTTTTCACGCATCGGCGTCGCAGTCAAAGGTGGAGGTGTTTAATGTCAATTCAGATTGCAGCCAATGCTAACGGGGCATTAACTCTTGAGAATATTTTTGCCGACATAACAACGCCAATAACTTTCATGTTGTGGGCTAAAGTCGTCGCATGGCCAGCAAGCGTCAGTCATGCCGACATTGGCTTGATGCGCATCCGCAATGATGACGCCTCTAATTTCGGCGAAGTCTATCAGGCGTGTGGTGCAGCAAACGCTGGACCTTATGGACAAATTTATTCAGGCGCGGCCACCTACTTTGGAGCTCAGCGCGCAAAAACTGAAAGCCAAAACATTTGGGTACCGATTGCTGTCACTTTTGCCAGCGCTACAAGCAGAACCCTGCGCTGGTATCAAAACGGCGCATTACAGACTGCAACTAATGCGACCAATAGACCAATAACTAGTTTAGATGACTTGGTTTTATTTAGTGGGGCTTACACTGTATCAGCTCGTCGCTACGCTTACCTAGCGGTGCTACCTCAGTCAATTAGTGATTCACAGTTTGACGAGTACCGACTCACCGGCTCGGTGGCTGGAGCGACTCCGCTAGAGAGATGGGACGCAGTTAATGACTGGGGCGCAGGAAATATCGGCAGCACCGGTTCTGGCGCGCACGCAATCACCCCGCCGGGAACTTGGACATATAGTAGCGACAACCCGGTTCTCGAGTCAGTTCCTGGCGTTACAAGTGTTAACAGTGGTAACGGAGTGCAAGCCGGCGGATCAATTACTGCGGTGCTGCAAAACTTTTTAGCCGCGCCAACTGGCGGAAACCTAGGAGGGAAGGCATTAACGGGATTTGGCGGTACGAGCGCCAGCTCTAACTCGGTAATGCCGGCCTACGCTGATGGGGAGGCATACCCTGATCCTAATGCCGATCACACCTTGCAATTGACTGCGCCGGGACCACAGAGCGCGTCAATTACTGTGCCGCTACTACCGCCCGAGGGCTATGATGTTGTCGAGTTTGCTGCGCTGGTTACTGATGATGACCGATACCTGGCTGCACATCTTCCTATTGCCGCCGGCCAAAAATTTGTTTACCCCGCTGAGGGTGGCGGCTTTGAGGTTTATCCGGACGGGCGGGTGAGGGCGAGCGCGCTAGGGGTTCGCTCGTGCTGGCGGTGGAATGACCAAACTGCTGTTATGCACCAGGTATTTATTACTGCGGATCAGGCGGGTGTGTTGTCTTCACGAATGTTTATTGTGCCTGATCTGATGACAGGGGAGTTTATTGCCGCTGATTTTTTTACGGCTCAATTTTACTGAGAATTAGTTAAATGCCCGGCAATCGCCGGGCATTTTTTTTAGCTGATTACTGTGTCAGAAAGGCTAAACGCAGATTTATTAAATCCGGCTGATTCGGCATCACGCTGTAAATCATCACGATACATGCGCAGATAAACAAGATCATTGCCTGCAAATGCCGCCTCTTCACTGTCGTCATCATCTTCATTGTCAGCAATTACTTTCAGCAAATTTTTTTCAAGTGCGTCAAGTGATCGCCATAATAAATTGAAGTTTTGCTCTGTAATTTCCAAATTAAATTTTTTCATCATTATGCCTGCTTGCGAAATACTTTTTGGCAATGTACGGCGACTTTTTCCAGTAGGGCCACATATTCACTTAATAGCATGTTGCTAGCCGGCGCCAAAGTGTAATGCCCTTCTGGCCGGTTATCCTTTATCAATTTTAAGCCGATTGGCAATACAGTGGACACCTTAACTTCCCACACCCATCCGGATAATGGGATTTTTTCTAACCCTGCCTTGTTGTAGAGACTAATCCCTTTGCCGTTGGCAATAACAGATGTAATCCCATTCATTTCGATTGTATCCACTTCTCGATCCCTAACCCTGGATATGAGGGATGAGCTGGAGTTTCCGAGCCGGTATAAATCTTCCGGGGCTATATAGAGCTTCTCTTTTGTGTTCATTCCTTAACCGTCCTTTAAGTGGCTGATATGGCTCCCAAATGGGGAGGCGGGCAAATAGTAATCAACGCTGCTGCCGCAAGGTGTGATGCTGCTCATGGAATAGAGGCGAGGGGGCAAAATTCACTCCTCCCCGACCTGCGGCTTTTGGAAAAAATATGGGGTAGGTGAAGCTGGGGCGTGAAGCCAGGCCGCAGCAGGCCTGGGTTGCGTCATAGGGGGTGTTTTCTTGGATTGAATGGGGTTGTAGGGGGTTGAACTACTGCGCAGCTGGCGCAGCAGGATGCCGGGGGCAGAGTGGGCGCGGGTTTCAGTGGGTTTTTTAATGTGTGCCCACTTTGGGCCCACTTTTAAGCGCAGCGGCAAAAACAGCAGGCAAAGAAAAAGGGCTTACATCGCTGTAAGCCCTTGATCTGTATGGTGGTGCCAGTGGTCGGACTCGAACCGACACGCTTTTAAGGGCGCCGGATTTTGAA
>CAMLRI010000082.1 GCA_946482385.1 uncultured Cellvibrio sp. | reverse complement strand
TTGTCGACGTTTTCCCCGCCAGCGAAAAATCCATGGTGCGCTCCATGTTGTCGGAATCCTTGCAAGCAGTAATTTCGCAAACCCTGATGAAGAAAAACGGCGGCGGCCGCGTGGCTGCCCACGAGATCATGCGCGGCACCTCGGCGATCCGCAACCTGATCCGCGAAGACAAGGTGGCGCAAATGTATTCGGCCATCCAAACCGGCGCCTCGCTCGGCATGCAGACCATGGACCAGTGCCTGGCCGATCTGGTGGCGCGCCGCATTATCAGCCGCGACGCCGCCAAGTCCAAAGCCAAATTCCCCGAAAACTTCTAACGCTTATTACCAGGTAAACCGCTATGGATTTTGATCGCTTGTTATCGCTGATGGTAGAGAAAGGCGCTTCGGATTTATTTATCACCGCTGGAGTGCCGCCCTCGATCAAACTTCACGGCAAGGTAGTCCCGGTTACCGCCACCCCGCTCGCGCCGGAAAAAGCGCGCGAGCTGGTACTGAGCGTAATGAACGAAAAACAGCGCAATGAATTTTTAGAGAAAAAAGAACTCAACTTTGCCGTGAGCGCGCGCGGCATTGGCCGTTTCCGCGCCAGCGCTTTTTACCAGCGCAACCTGGCCGGCATGGTGCTGCGCCGTATCGAAACCAAAATTCCGCAAATTGATGAACTGGGCCTGCCCGAAATTATTAAAGAATTGGCCATGACCAAGCGCGGCCTGATTATTTTTGTGGGCGCCACCGGCACCGGTAAATCCACCTCGCTCGCCTCCATGATTGGCCACCGCAACCAAAACTCCAAAGGCCATATTATTTCCATCGAAGACCCCATTGAATTTATCCACCAGCACCAGGGTTGCATCATCACCCAGCGGGAAGTGGGCATAGATACCGAGTCTTTTGAAGTGGCCCTGAAAAACACCCTGCGCCAGGCGCCCGATGTGATTTTGATCGGCGAGGTGCGCTCCCGCGAAACCATGGACCACGCCATCGCCTTTGCCGAAACCGGCCACCTGTGTTTGTGTACGCTGCACGCCAACAACGCCAACCAGGCCCTCGACCGCATCATTCACTTTTTCCCGGCCGACCGCCACCGCCAGTTGTGGATGGATTTGTCGCTCAACCTAAAAGCGATTGTGGCGCAGCAATTGATTCCCACCCCCGATGGCAATGGCCGCCGCGCCTGTTTGGAAATTTTGATCAACACCCCGCTGATGCAGGATTTAATTCGCAAAGGGGAAGTGGCAGATTTGAAAGAGCTGATGAAAAAATCCACCGAGTTGGGCATGCAGACTTTCGACCAGGCGCTCTACGAGCTGTACGACAATGGCGAGATCACTTACGAGGATGCCCTGCTGCACGCCGACTCGCCCAACGACCTGCGTTTGATGATCAAACTGGGCTCGGAAACCGATGCCAGCTATCTCTCCCACGCCGCCGACAGCCTGTCGATCCAAACCGACGAGCACACCAATCGCGGCAAGATGTTTTAAATCCCTCCCGGCCTCCCTTTACAAAGGGAGGCGTAAGCACCCCCTCTTTGATAAAGAGGGGCGTAGATTAAAAGCCTTAATTCCGCGCGAACCAACTTTCCAAAATCAAACGCGCCGCTATGGAATCCACCGGGTTGTTTTTGTAATCGCGCGAACCGCCGCGCGCCATTACTTCGCCCTTGGCCTCAAAACTGCTCAAACGCTCATCCACCAACTCCACCTTCACACCAAAACGGCCGTGCAAGCGGTTGGCAAATTTGCGCGCGCGGGTACTCAATTCGCTTTCACTGCCATCCATATTCAGCGGCAAACCGACCAATACCAAATCCGGACGCCATTCTTTGAGTAATTTTTCAATCTGGAGCCAATCGGGCACGCCGTCTTTGGCCTTTAACGCGGGGCGCTCGCTGGCGGAGCGGGTGAGGGTTTGGCCGGAGGCGACACCAATATTCTTGGTGCCATAATCAAACGCGAGCAGGGTATTGGCCATGGAGGGATCAGGCGTGGCCAGCGGTGCTGGCAATCAGGTTCACATCTATACCCAGCGCCTGGGCGGCAGCCGTCCAGCGCTGTTCAAAGGGGGTGTTGAAGATAATTTCTTTATCGGCGGGCACTGTCAGCCAGGAGTTAGCGGCAATTTCCGCTTCCAACTGCCCTTCGCCCCAACCGGCGTAGCCGAGGGTAATCAGGTATTGGCTGGGGCCGCGCCCTTCCGCCAGGGCGACAATAATATCGCGCGAGGCGGTGAGGCTGATGTCCGGCGACACTTCCAATGTGGACTGCCATTTGCTGTCGCTGGGGTGCAGCACAAAGCCGCGCTCCGGTTGCACCGGGCCGCCGGCCATGATGATTTGGTCGCCCACATCGGCCACATCCTGCAGCTCCATTTGCGCAAAAATCTCGCGCAGCTGCATGGGCGTGGCGGAGTTGATAACCACCCCCATGGCGCCTTTATCGCTGTGCTCGCAGATATAAGTGACTGTGTGGGCAAAGGACGAATCGTTCAGCCCGGGCATGGCAATCAGGAAATGATCGCGCAAACTGCCCGGTGTGAGTTCGTCATAGGTGGTGCTGAGTGGTGTTTTTTCGTTCATGTGATTCAGTATGAGGCCTAATACCCCCAAAACAAGCCGGGCTAACAAATTATTCGCAGCGGCTTAATTGGCGGATGTGCTGATGCTGGTTTCCGCCCCATTAATTTCAAAACGCCAGGTGCGGATAATTTGCAAACGGTCGGTGTGCTGGCGGATCTCCGCCGGGAAGGGCGCAAAGGGTGCCGCCAGGCGCACTATTTGGCGCGCGGCGTCGTCGAGCAACCGCTGACCAGAAGATTGGAGTATGGCGATTTCGTGGATAGTGCCATCGGGGTTGATAAACACCGACAGGCGCAGCTGCCCGGCAATACGCCGGCTGAGCGCTTCGCGCGGGTAGTTGCGGCTGCCCACCTGCTCGATGCGCTGGCCCCAGTCGTGCAGGTACTTGGCATCGGCCGAGGCCTTGGTGGATACCGAATTGAGGGTGCGAATGCGCGGGCGTCGCGCATATTCCTGGCGCTGGCGGTCGAGCTGGGCCTGCAGGCTGGCGATATCCGCCGAGGTGGGGGCCTGGTCGTCGAGCAGCCCCTCGCGCGCCTCTGGCTGCTCGCGCTCATCGGGCAACTGGTGGGTTTCCACACGGAAAGGGCTGGCACTGGTGGTACTGATCTGCTGCCGCTCGCGCAGTTGCACCGCCGCCGCCTGCTGCTGCGGCAATGGGTTAACTTCACGCACCTGGGTATCGGCAAAATCGGCCTGTTTATCGGTGGTCAACTGCTTGGCCTGATCCAGGGTGCCGCTCGCCTCCTGGTTGTGCTGGGCCAGGTAATCCGCCTGGTCTGGCTCGCGCGCCGCTTTATGGGTGGCCAGGGTGATCTCTATGGTTGGCGACTGGTTGCTGTAATCGGGCAATTTGAAACCGGGCGCCAATAGCACCAGAGCATGCACCACTAACGCCATAAATACCGTAAACGCCAGCCGGTCGCCGGCCTCTACGGGGGGTTTTAACGTAACTTCTTCAATGGCTTGCATTTGGCTCATAACCCTAACGCTGCTCCGCCAGCTTGCTGGCAATGGCATTCATCAGCTGGGCACCTATGGCCGTACTGTAGGCGCGGTCGATTTCGCGGGCGCAGGTGGGGCTGGTAACGTTAATTTCGGTCAGGAAGTCGCCAATCACATCCAGGCCAACAAACATCAGGCCGCGCGCTTTAAGGCTGGGCGCCACCTGGGACACTATCCAGCGGTCGCGCTCGGTCAGCGGTTGGGCCACACCTGTGCCGCCAGCCGCCAGGTTGCCACGGGTTTCACCCTGGGCGGGAATACGCGCCAGGCAATAGGGCACAGGCTCGCCATCCACCACCAGGATGCGCTTGTCGCCTTCGCTGATGGCGGGAATATAGCGCTGCGCCATAATCAATTGCTGGCCAAAACCGGTCAGGGTTTCAAGGATTACCCCCACATTGGGGTCATCCTGGCGGCAGCGGAAGATACGGCTGCCGCCCATACCATCCAGGGGCTTAAAAATCACATCGCCCTGGTCGCGGTGAAACTCGCGCAGGCGCTGCATATCGCGGCTTACCAGCAATGGCGGGCAACAGTGGGGGAATTGGGTGGCGAACAGCTTTTCATTGCAATCGCGCAGGCTGCGCGGGTCGTTGACCACCAGGGCGCCCTGCTGCTGCGCCGCTTCCAATATATAGGTGGTGTAGAGGAATTCGTTATCGAAGGGTGGGTCCTTGCGCATCAGGATCACATCCAGGTCGCCCAGCTTGCGCTCCTCGCGCAGGCCCAACTCGTACCAGCTATCGGCGTTATCGGCGACAAACAGGGTGCGCATACTGGCGCGCGCCTCACCCTGCTGCAAGTAAAGATCGGCTTGCTCCATATAATGCAAATCCCAGCCGCGCTCCTGTGCCGCCAGCAGCAATGCCAGGGTGGTATCTTTGTAAAATTTGATATCGGCGATGGGATCCATCACCACACCGAGGGATATAGCCATAGGGGTGTACTCGCAGTAGCCGGTGGGGCGCAGGCGGCTAACGTTAAGTGCTAAAGGGGATTAAAGCAAGGATAAGGCGCACAGATTAAAGCGCTCTAATAAGTGCAAAAAACGAATGGATTACTCATATATTCAACTAGTTATGGCGAAAGCCTAAAAACTGTGTTAAAAGTTCGTTTACACTCTTGCCCAGTCAACTGGCAAGCGCATTGTCGCCTGGCAATGCATCCCCCAAGTGCGCACGGTTAGCGCGCATCTAAATATCTGGCAAATACGGCAATAACAAAGGCAAGGTCAGAGTATGGAAGTAACGTATGAAAGCCTAAAGGTAATGGTCATTGACGATAGCAAGACCATCCGCCGCACGGCTGAAACCCTGTTAAAAAAAGCAGGCTGCATGGTGATAACCGCCACCGATGGCTTTGATGCCCTGGCCAAAATCGCCGATACCCGCCCCGACATCATCTTCGTCGACATTATGATGCCGCGCCTCGATGGCTACCAAACCTGCGCCCTGATTAAAAACAATAGCGAATTCAAATCCACCCCGGTCATTATGCTCTCCAGCAAAGACGGCCTGTTTGATAAAGCCAAGGGACGTATTGTCGGCTCCGATCAATACCTCACCAAACCCTTTAGCAAAAGCGAGTTGCTCGGCGCCATAGAAGCGCACGTTAAGCACCTTAAGGCCTCCTAGGCAAACCCGGGTTTTCCCGAACTTGCGCTGTTTTGTTTATTCACCAGCCTGGATTAGATTCAAAGGACTGCCAGCTAACCTCCGCCCCCTATGCGGTATATATTTGTTTTCGGAGCATTTATGGCCAAAGTACTGATTATCGACGACTCACCCACCGAAACTTACAAACTCACCAGCATGCTGGAGAAAAACGGGCATGTAGTGCTCACCGCCGATAACGGCGAAGCCGGCATTGCCCTGGCGCAAAAAGAACTGCCCGATGTGGTATTAATGGATGTGGTTATGCCCGGCCTCAACGGCTTCCAGGCCACTCGCCAGCTTTCCAAAACTCCTGAAACCGCCCATATTCCGGTGATTATCGTCACCACCAAAGATCAGCAAACCGACCGTGTATGGGGTATGCGCCAGGGCGCCAAGGCCTATCTGGCCAAACCCATTACCCAGGAAGTACTGATGGCGGCCATGGCCGAAGTCATGCGCTAATAGCTGGCAACCACTACAAACGTCATAGAACAATAACAACATCCCCCCTTGGCAAGGGTAAAAAAACAAGAAGGTGACAGATAGGCTTATGTCCGAACCCCAGGCCGCCTTTCAGGCGCTGCTCAATCTGGCTCAAAGCTCCCGCGCCGCCGCACGCGGCCTGCCGGCGCAAGCCGACATACGCCCGCAGTGGAGCGGTATCGGCTTTTCGCTCATGGGCAGCTTGTTTGTCGCCCCTATCGGCGAAGTTTCCGAAATGCTGGAAGTGCCCAACTACACCCACCTGCCCGGCGTGCAACCCTGGGTTAAAGGGGTATCCAACGTGCGTGGGCGGCTGTTACCTATTTTTGACCTGGCGCAGTTTTTTGGCGATCACCTCAGTGGCTCGCGCAAACAGCGCCGGGTATTGATTTTGGAAACCGAAACCCTCTATTCCGGCCTGATGGTCGACCGGGTGTTCGGCATGCAACACTTTCCCATGGATGAATACAGTGAACAGGCAGGTACTGTCGCCGACAGCATTCTGCCCTTCGTCACTGGCAGTTACCCGCAGGGCGAACAGCGCTGGTCGCTGTTCCGCCCGGCACTATTGGCTGAAGATCCACGATTTACCAATGCGGCAAAAGCCTAGGGAGCCCAGCTACGGCTGGTGCAAACATAACCCGGAGTGCAAACACCGGGTTGCTGGAGAGAAAAAATAAAACCAAATGCTGGTTAGGAGTGCGTAGATGAAAACTGAGTCCAAAATAAATGCCTTCAAGGCGAAACCGGCCATGGTGGCAGCCGTTGTCGCCTTCGTCGTGTTCTTGATCCTGACAGTGGTGGCACTGTTTATGATCCAGCGCGACGCGGCGAATGACCAACGCTATATCCAGCAGGTTGCCGATCTGCGCGCCCAGGCCTACCAATTGACCTCGCTGTCGCGCGACGCCACCTCCGGTGACGACAAGGCGTTTGACGAGTTGACCCAAGTGGTCGCCGGCATGGGCCGCACCTGGGAAACCCTGCGCGCCTCCGACGAGCGCACCCGCCGCGTACTGGGCAGCGAATTCAGCAACTTTGAAGGCATCTGGGGCCGGGTAAAAACCAACGCCCAGGCCATTGCCACTAACAAAGACCTGATCGTATCGCTCAACAACGTGGGCAAGACCCTGAACGAAAACCTGCCCAGCCTGCAGACCGAACACAACAATATCGTGGACATTTTGCTGGAATCCAGCGCCCCTGCCGAGCAAGCCATTCAAGCGCAAATGCTGTCCTGGCGCGCCGAGCGTATCGGCCGTAACGTGGATAAAATGCTGCGCGGCGACGCCGACGCCAGCGATGCCGCCGACCAGTTCAACCGCGACGCCAACTTCTACTCCCGCGTTCTGGCGGCGATGAAAAACGGCGATGCCATGCTCGGCATCTCCCGCGTAACCGACCCCAACGCGCGCACCAGCCTCGACCAAATTACCAACCTGTTCGACAGCGTGAACAAGTCCATTCAAGAGATGTTCGAAGGCTCCACCACCCTGTTCCGCGCCCGTCAGGCGTCTGATGCACTGCTAACTGACACCCCCCAACTGCTGCAAAGCCTGGCCAGCATCCAGGACAAAATCGGCGCCCAGGCCAGCAGCCGTTTCCCTAACAACCTGCACGTGGTTATCTTCGCCGCCCTGGCATTGGCCGCCTTGTTCTTTATCGGCTTTAACCAGTACCGCACCGCCACCATGCGCGCCGCCGAAACCGCCGAAACCAACGAGCGTAACCAAACTGCGATTTTGCGTCTGCTGGACGAACTGGCCGACCTCGCGGACGGTGACCTGACCACCACCGCCACTGTAACCGAGGACTTCACCGGTGCAATTGCGGACTCTATTAACTTCACCATCGACCAGCTGCGTATTCTGGTAGCGCGAATCAACGAAACGGCGG
>CAMLRI010000081.1 GCA_946482385.1 uncultured Cellvibrio sp. | reverse complement strand
GCAAGGCATTGTCGACCAGCCCTGGCTGGTGGATCGCCTGATGCGCAATTTATTAATCGATATTACCGGCAATACCCATCGCGCCGAATTTTGTATCGACAAACTCTATGCACCAGGCAGTGCCAGTGGCCGCCAGGGCATTTTGGAATTCCGCGGTTTTGAAATGCCGCCCCACGGGCGCATGGCACTGGTGCAAATATTATTGCTGCGCTGCCTGCTCAGCCGCTTTTGGAAAACCCCCTACCAACAACCGCTGGTGCGCTGGGGCACACTGCTGCACGATAAATTTATGCTGCCGCATTTTGTGTGGGAAGACATGCGCGATGTGGTGCGCGATTTGAATGAACACGGCTATCCCTTCCAGCTGGAATGGCTCGCCGCGTTTGAAGAATTTCGCTTCCCCCATTACGGCCGGGTGCAGCTGGGCGATATCCAAATTGAATTGCGCTGGGCCATAGAACCATGGCATGTACTGGGCGAAGAAGTCGGCAGCTTTGGCACCGCGCGCTATGTGGATTCCTCGCTGGAGCGCCTGCAAGTGAAAGTCAGCGGCTTAACCCCAGGGCGCTATTTGCTCGCCTGCAATGGCCGCCGCGTGCCCTTAATGGCCACCGGCAAACTCAACGAATTTGTCGCCGGTGTGCGCTACCGCGCCTGGCAACCGCCCTCGGCTTTGCACCCCACCATCGGCATACATGCGCCCCTGGTGTTCGATTTAATTGATACCTGGAATGGCAAAAGCATCGGCGGCTGCACTTACCATGTCAGCCACCCCGGTGGGCGCAGCTACGAGCGGTTTCCTGTTAACGCCAACGAGGCCGAATCGCGCCGCGGCAACCGCTTTTTCGATTTCAACCACACCCCCGGCGCCCTGCCCATTACTCCGGCGGGAAAAATCCTGCGCGAATTTTTCCCGCACCAACAACCACGCCCCATGGCACCACCGGCGGAGGAGCCAGCGGGGGAATATCCACACACGCTGGATTTGCGGCGCCAGAATTTTTAAACGGCGCCCGCAAATATTATTCGCAGCCACTCAGGCTGTTAATCCAATCCTCAATCACCGCTATGCCCTGCTCATCGGCAATGGCCACCCCCAGGGGTGGCATGCGGTGCGCATCGCTGCGCGCCATGCGCAGCGGAATAATGGATTCAGCGGCCACGCCGGGTTTTAACAGGCGCGCATTGGCAATACCCAAATTGCCCAGTGATGGTGTTTGGTTGCAATAACCGGCCAGTAGCCAATGGGTGCTGTAGCGAAAATCCATACCGCCGCGCCCCGGGCCATTGGGCTGGTGGCAATTGGCGCAGTTGCTATGCAAATAAGCGCGGGCGCGGTCAGCCACGGCGGCTGTGCCGCTGATTGGATTGGGCAATTGCGCCAGGGATGCTGGCGCACCCGGGTCCTCCGTAAAATAACCCACACTGGCCAGAGTTTGAATTTGGTTGGCAATTACATTGCCGGGGTAAATAAAATCGCGATTCAATTGCGCCGTTTCCAACCCCAACACCCGCTCATAGGCCAAATTGCCATTGGGCGCTGTGTGGCAATTCATGCATTGCGCGCGGGAGGGAAATTGCCACAGCTGATCGCCCACCGCTTTGGTTTTACCCGCTGCCAGTAAATGCGCCTCTGTGCCTGCATCATTCCATTCGTACGAATAACCGCCCCACTCACCATTGCTGTGGCGCACCAGCAAACGGGTTTCCACTGGCTGGTTGTGCAACAAAAAGGTTTTTATCAACACCGAACCTATGGGGAAACTCCAGTCGCCGTTATCTTCGATATTGATTTGGGTGTTATCGGGCAATGCAAAATAACGCCGCTTGGCGGCGCCATCGGACCAGAGCGGGCTATTCAAATCGTAAGCCACCACACCGGCCGCAGGCTGGTGAATATTTTGCGCAGCAAAACAACCCGTCGCGCTCAGGGTCGCGGGAAATTCCGCCGCTGGCGGCGCCTGGGTGCGGGCCAAGCGTTCAAAACCACCCCAGGAATGAATGCGCCAAATATTGCCGGCGTTGTCTTCCGCTAGCGTGGGCGATGAACCGCCATTGGCCAGCAAATCTTCCACAAAGGCATTGCCATCATTGTCGTAGGAAATAGTGGTAATGCCCGAGCGAATAAAATCGCCAAAAATATAACGCCCCTGCAATTCCGGCATGGCATCGCCGCGATACACATAGCCGCCAATCACCGCGACCCAACCATCTGTGTGGGGCATATCCACTACCGGCGGCAAAGATTCCTGCCCCCGCGCACAATTGTTGCAGCGGTCGTAGTGGCCCTCGCGGAAGGGCCAACCGTAATTGCCGCCGAGCACCACCTTGCTAATTTCCTCGCGGGTGCCCTCGCCCACATCGCCCACCCACAAATCGCCCGTTAGGCGATCAAAACTGGCGCGCCAGGGGTTGCGAAAACCCCAGGCAAAAATTTCCGCCGCACCGCCGCCATCGGCAAAAGGGTTGTCTGCCGGAATGGCATAGGGCACGGCGCCATCCACATCAATGCGCAATATTTTGCCGTGCAGGGAATTCAGGTTTTGTGCGATATGGGAAAAATTATTGCCCAGGGGTTCGCCGCCAGCGCCCTCGCCCCTATCGCCCATAGCGATATACAAATAGCCATCTATAGGGCTAAAACCTATCCAGCCGCCTTTATGGTTAGTCCACTGGTGGTTCAAGCGGGTATCGCTGGCATTGAGCGGCGCCACAATATCCAGCGGATCGGTAAAGGCCAAACCATTGGCCGACACTGTATAGCGGCGCACCACAGTCACCATGGAAACATCTGTATTGCTAATGCCATAAGCTTGGCGGCGCGCCGTTAAAAAAACATAGGCGTAGCGGTTATTGGCAAAATCCGGGTGAAACGCCAAGCTCAGGGCGCCACCCTCCCCTTCGGTGGTTACCTCATCAGAAAAATCCACCGCTGTAGTGGCATTGCTATCGCCCAGCACAAAGGTGTGAATACGCCCGCTGCGGTTCACTACGTAATAGCGATTATTTTCTCCCGCTGGCTGCGCTAAAAAAATCGGGTTTTCCACACCGGAGGGAATACCATCAACCCATTGATAAGCGTAATCGCCCAAAGCCGAGCCAGGCGCTGCGGGGGCATGGCAACTGGTATTTTGCGCCCGCTCGCTCAGGCCTGAATCTACCCGCGTGGGCTCGGAGCTATTATTGGCAGAACTACTATTGGCCGAGCTATTACTGGCTGAGCTATTACTGGTACTGGCTGAGCTGCTAGCAGAGCTAGTTACTGAACTATTTGATGAGCTGGATACTGAACTGTTTACCGAACTGGAGCTAGAAGACGACACATCGCTGCTCGACGCCGAGGAGCGCCCCCCACCGGAACCACCGCCGGAGCCACCACAAGCGAACAAACTTACTAATAACCCGGCAATACAAAATATTTTTATATAAAAGGCCATGGTGAAATTCCTTCCTGCTGCAAAAAAGCATTGGACTACTAACAAGTGTCGTAACAACCAAACTTGCCCATTAAGCACCTGCCGGGGCCATCAACTCAAGACCGATTATCGCCCTATGGCCGGCGCCGATCCGATATTGTGATCCAGTTGCAAAACAAGAATCGCATTTATTCACCAGTAAAAACCCTATGGCATTAATCCTTGCCATTTAGGCCTGGTTTCCGTTTAATGAGTTTTCGCTCGCCATTTATTAAAAGATTATGGAAACCCACAGCAACCAGCACCAGAGCGCCACCAGCGCCCCGCAGCCAACTGCCAGCTACGCCACGCAACTGCAAGGGGTAGACGAGGCCTACAACGCCGAAGGGCAAGTGCATCCACATTGGCAATATTTACTTAACAGTTTGCACAACATGGGTGCAGAGCAAATTAACGAGCGCCAGCAAAAAGCCGCGCGCCTGCTGCGCGACGACGGTGCCACCTATAAAATTTACGACGAGCCAGACCACAACCAAAGCTGGCAGCTCAACCCGGTGCCGCTGCTGATTAGCAGCGACGAATGGCAGGGGGTAGAGGCCCTGCTGGTAGAGCGCGCCGAAGTGTTCGACCTGCTGCTGCAAGATATTTACGGCGAGCGCAAACTGATTCGCCAAGGGGTAATCCCACCGGAATTATTATTTTCCCACCCGGGTTTTTTGCGCCCCTGCCACCAGGTTCGCCTGCCCGGCAGCCAGCAATTAATTTTGCACGCGGTAGATTTAATGCGCGGCCCCGACCGCAAACTGCGGGTTATGGCCGACCGCACCCAGGCGCCCTCGGGCGCTGGCTATGCCCTGGAAAACCGCACAGTGATGAACCGGCTTTTTCCCAGTTTATTTCGCGACAGCCATGTGCACCGCCTCTCGGTATTTTTTGCCCGCCTGCGCCAAACCCTGCACTCGCTCAACCCCAACGGCGGCCTGGCGCGCATAGTAGTGCTCACCCCCGGCGCCTACAACGAAACCTATTTTGAACACGCCTACCTCGCCAACTATTTGGGCTTTCAATTGGTGCAAGGCAGCGACCTGAGTGTGCGCAACGGTTATGTGTGGATGAAAGCCCTGGAAGGTTTAAAGCGCGTCGATGTTATTTTGCGCCGGGTGGACGATGTGTATTGCGACCCGGTGGAATTAAAAGGCGATTCGCAACTGGGTGTGCCGGGGCTATTGGAAGTGGCGCGCATGGGCCATGTTGCCATCGCCAATCCACTGGGCTCCAATGTATTGGAAAACCCGGCGCTGCTGCGCTACTTGCCCGAAATTGCGCGGGCACTGATTGGCCGCGAATTAAAAATCCCCAGTGTCAAAACCTGGTGGTGTGGCGACGCCAAAGACCTGGAATATGTGTGCGCCAATTTAAAAAATTTACTGATCAAACCCACCTATCGCCGCCCCGGCCTTTACGAAGTTTACGGCGCCGAATTGGATGAAACCAAACTGCAAGCCTGGCAAAACCGTATTCGCAAAAACCCCAATCAATTTGTGGCCCAGGAATATATTCCCTGCTCCACCACACCCAGCTGGCACGCCGGCCAATTGCAACCAGGCGCCTCCATTTTGCGCACCTTTGCCGTAGCCAGCGACAGCAGCTACGCGCTTATGCCCGGCGGCCTAACCCGGGTTAACCTGGATGGCAACAACAAAATTATTTCCAACCAGCGCGGTTCTATTTCCAAAGACACCTGGGTGCTGGCCTCGGAACCGGAAAAACGCCTGAGCCTGCGCAGCCCGGAATTGCAAGCGCCCCTGGATACCCGCAGCGAATTGCCCAGCCGGGTGGTGGAAAATTTATTTTGGATGGGCCGCTATGCCGAGCGCGCCGAATCCGCACTGCGGCTGCTGCGCACCGTTGCCACGCAACTCAACCGCAGCGAAACCCTGCCGGAAAATATTTGCTGCGCGCTGCTCAGCGCCCTCACCCATGTCACCTCCACCTACCCTGGCTTTGCCAGCCTGAACACCGAACTCTTTGCCAACCCGGAGCCGGAATTAATTTCCATTTTGGTGGACAACCAACGCATCGGCAGTGTGGCCAATAATTTATTAGCCATGATTCGCGCATCGGAGCAGGTCAAGGAACAACTTTCCAGCGACACCCAGCGGGTCATCAACCATATAGGCGACCGCCTGGAGCAATTGCGCCAAGCCATTAATGCGCGCGGCCTCAGCAGCGCCGAGGAAGACCAGGCACACCTGGTAACCGCCCTGCTGGCACTCACCGGTTTAATCCACGACAGCATGACCCGCGACAACGGCTGGCACTTTATGGAAATGGGTCGCCGCCTGGAGCGCGCCCTGCAAATTGCCAGCAGCCTGCGCGCCCTGCTCACCCCCGGCTTCGATGAATTGGGGCAGGAGGTGCTGATTGAATCGGCATTGCTCAGCGGCGAAGCGCTTATCACCTATCGCCGCCATTACCAAAGCGGCATCAACATCCACAACGGCCTGGAAATGATTTTGCGCAACAGCCGCAACCCGCGCTCGTTAATTTACCAACTGGCACAACTGGATATGCACTTCAGCGATTTACCCGGCAAGCGCGAGCAATTAAGCGACGAGCGCAAATTTTTATTGGAAGCCAGCACCGCCATTCAGTTAAGCGATATCCAGCAACTGGCGCACAGCAAGGAGGGCGTGCGCGAAGGTTTGGATCAATTATTGGCGCGCACCCAATACCTGATTGGCAGCGCCGCCAAGGCCATTAGCCAGCGCTATTTCGACCACACCCAGGGGCCGCAATTGCTGGTTAAAAATACCGAGTGGCAGGAGCCCCTATGAAATATATTGTCCGCCACAGCACCCGCTACCAATACGCCCTGCCGGTGAGCCACTGCTACAACCTCGCCTATGTGCTGCCGCGCGATACCAGCAGCCAAAAGGTAACCCACAGCGATATCACCATTTCCCCCAAAGCCAGTATGCACAACAGCCGCGAGGATTATTTTGGCAATCGCTTTTTGCAATTTTCCATTGAAAAAGACCACCGGGAACTCGACCTGACCGTCACCAGCCATATTGAAGTGCAAGAAGCGCAAAGCAATATCAACCTGGATTTTGGCAACCCCTGCACCTACGTTAAATACCTGCTCAAAAATTCCCAGGACACCCACAGCCTGAACGCGCGGGAATTTATGCTCAACTCACCCATGGTGCAGCAACACAGCGACCTGGCCGACTACGCTGCCAGCAGCTTTAGCGACGACCGGCCTTTTTTATCGGCAGTGATGGAATTAACCCAGCGCATTTACCGCGACTTTACTTACGACCCGCAGTTTTCCGATGTGGCCACCCCCCTGGCCGATGTGCTCAAGCACCAGCGCGGTGTCTGCCAGGATTTCGCCCACCTTGCCATCGGCTGCCTGCGCTCCCTCGGCTACCCGGCGCGCTATGTCAGCGGCTATTTGGAAACCCTGCCACCGCCCGGCCAACAAAAGCTGATCGGCGCCGACGCCACCCACGCCTGGTTTGCGGTTTACTCGCCCGGCGAAGGCTGGTACGAATTCGACCCCACCAACAACAGCCTCACCAGCGCCCAACACATCACCACCGCCTGGGGCCGCGATTACTCAGACGTATCGCCGCTCAAAGGTGTTATCTTCGGCGGCGGCCACACACCGCAATTAACCGTATCGGTGGATGTGCAGCGCCGCCAAAGCGATAACGAATAATTAAATTTTTTACATAAGGATTCTGTATGAAACTATTTTTGATGGTGACCTGCCTTCTTTTGGCTAACAACCTTTTGGCACTGGATCAAAGCCTGGTGGTGCAAATCAAATACGCGCCCTGGGGCTTGATTGATGCCGACGAGGATGAGTTTGAGGATGGTTTTGATGATGAGGACTTCGAAAAATACGATATGCATTTTGACCGCAGCCTGGGCGGGCGCATTATTGTTGAGCCCTTTTATATCGCCAGCCTTGAGAATGTTACAGACATAGACGACCCGGTTCCCGATGCGCGGGTGCGCACCTACTCCCTTGGCCTGGCTGGTATTGAATCCTACCCCCTTGAAAGCAATAGCAATGTCTACCTGTTGGGCGCCATCGGCCTGGGTGTTGGCCATTTCAAATTTAAAGACCCGCAGAAAGATGCCGACGAAGCCCTGGTGGAAGGCAATGCAGAGATAGGCCTGATATTTCACGATCACTTAATGATTGGCCTGGGTATCGACTGGCAACACTTTGGCGAACCCGCAGAAAGCAAAGCCAATTTTTGGAACCTTTACCTGGGCACGGGTATTCGTTTTTAAGCGCTAACAGCTTGTTAAA
>CAMLRI010000080.1 GCA_946482385.1 uncultured Cellvibrio sp. | reverse complement strand
TATCGTCATCGCTATCACAGGCATTGCCCAGAGTATCGTTGTCTGAGTCCAGTTGATCTGAATTGCTAACCAAAGTGCAGTTGTCGCGAAGATCATGTATGCCGTCGCTGTCGCCATCGGGTAGGTTGTCGGGATCAAAAACGCTAATTGTCGGGCCAGAGGCGGATTGTTTGATTAATACCAGCTGCTGGTTCAAGTTGAACAACTGGGTACTGCTGGTGTCAGCCAGAACAAAATCGGATTGTAAACTGAAATCGGAATTCCAGAATTGCAAACGGTTGGGAGTGCCGGTAATGGTAATGGGCTTGTCATTTATCCAGGTGCCGGCACTGATGTCGTTGGATAAGGCATTAAGCACATTGCCAGTGTGTGCATTAATAATTTGGCCGGCGCCGTTTAATAGGTATTCACCGTTATCGCTAACAATCAGCGGGTAGCGCACATTAACCGTATCGCCATGATAAGGCGATTCGCCCTCGCTCACGAAAAGCCCTGTGTCTGGGTCTAGTTCGCGCCAGACAATATCGTTTGGCGATGTGTCGTCGCGGTGGTGATAGACACGGTTGAGTTCGGGGTTCCAAGTGTACTGGTTACCCAGGTAGGCCCAGTCTTGTGAATCTATCTGGGTGCCATTGGCAGCAAAACTGTAATGGGTCGCCCAGGCGCCGGAATTATCGGCAGCGAAAAGGAAATTGCCTGTGGCCAGCAGGCCGCGCACTGTTTGCGCCAGGGTGGTGAAGTGGGTTTCTATTGGTTGTTCCGCTGTAACATCTATGTAGGTAATTTTTCCTGATTCATAGCCCATGTACAGGCGTTGGTGTGCGCTGGAATAAGTAACCCAAGTAGGGGGATTTAAGATGGCCCAGCTGGATAAGTATTTGGCTTCACTGATCGACCAGCGAAAAATACTCAGGGTTTCTTTATCTACCAGATAAATAATGTCATTGCTGTTGTGGGCAATAAAATCTGGGGTGTAAACCAGGCCAACCGGATCGGCAGCTTCACCCGGTTGGGGTAGCTCAAAACTGGATACATCATAAGTGCTGGCGGTGAGGCTGTTATTGGCCAGGCTGAAAGCGAAGACTACTTGTTCATAGGTTGCTAAGTAATCAGGTTTGGCTGGCAGGTCAAAATGCCCCAATTCCAAAAGATTATTGCCGTACAAACTCAGGCGAGTGTTGCGTGCAACGACCGGGTTGTCGCCGACAAAGGCCATCGCATCCAATGCCCCACCCAAACTGCCGGCGTAGGTGAGGTCTGCTGCAAAATAAACAATGCCGGCATTGTCATAAACTTTGTTTTCACTGGTATTTAGGTAGAGTTGGCTGGCACCTGCATAGTCGCCGTGATAGGGGCTGTCGATGGTACCGATGATGGCGCCGTCGTTATCCAAGGTGTGTTTTTGAATATCTGCGGGGGAGACACCAGTTGTGCGCGAATAAATGGCACTCTGGACAGAGGATATGACCATGCCCCCGGCGCCTGCATAGCCGAAGTTATCGGCATCTACCAAGCTGTAATCCTCCACCTTGATCATATTGACAGCGCCATTGGTCATCGCCGCATAGATCACTCCATCGCTCACCAACACACTGGTAATGTCAAAGCTGGTGTTACGTATAAATTCACTATTGCCGCTTGCCAAGTCAACGGCGCGCAGCTCGCGATGGAAAGCGACATAAGCTATGCCATCGGCGACCGCAAAAGCCGTGGGGATTTTGCTGAGGCTGACATCGCTGAGCAGGCTTTGCGAGGCCAGGTCATAGCGCGCGATTTTATTGGGAGCGGAGAAGAGCGCATACACCACCTGGTCGGCGGTTTGGGTGGCCACATGGGCGGCGAAGCTGGTAACAGAAACTAAAAGGCTGCTAAGGAATAACGCGCAGGCGACTATTCCTTTATGGATATGCGGCATGGTTCCCTCCTGATTGGACTGGTGTGCCGGATTGTTTAATGGGGAGTAATACAGGCGAGTATCGCTTGTACTGGCGCGCAGATTAGCAGAAAGGTTGTGGGCTGAATACTTGTGCGCTAGGTGGCTGTGTGGCTAGCACCCAACTGATCCACATAATCACTCAGGCAGGCAAAAAGCTCGGGTAGCATTTCGGTGGATTGCATGCATTTTACGGTGCCCATAATGCCTTGGTAGCAGCAGTGCATGAAGAGGGCGGTTTGGCGTGGGTTGATGTCGCGCCTGACAAAGCCGTCTTCCTGGCCTTTGGTCAGGGCTGCTGCTATTGAGCTGATAACGGTTTCTACCAAATCCATGAGGCGCTGTTGGAAGCCTTCGTCCAGGGCAGACATTTCCTGGCTCAGGTTGTTAACCGGGCAGCCGTTAAATTCCCCTTCTTGCTGCAAGTTCTCCGCCTTCCAGGCAAAGAGTTTTTTCATGGCGGTGATGGGGTTGGGGTCTTCACTGATAAAGCTGTTCCAGGTCTGCTCAAAGTCGCGCCGTAAAATTTCCTCCACCACGGCATAAGCCAGGCTCAGCTTGTTGGGGAAGTGGTGGTAAAGGGCGCCCTTGGCGAGCTGGGTTTTGTGCAGAATGGCGTCGATGCGCATACCCTGGTAGCCGTTGAGGTAAAGCTCCTCACAGGCGGCTTCCAGGATGCGGGTGCGGGTTTGTTCAGCGTTGCGTTCGGTGGCCATTGGGGTTCTCTGGAATTAATAGCCCAACAACAGGTGCAGACTTAGGGCGCTGGCCAGGGCCAGGCAGCCCAAACCAAAGAAAAACTGGGCAATGCTGCGAATGCGGCGGCGCTCGCGCTGTTCCTGGCATTCAAAAGCGGGAAGGGTCAATCCGTAGTGAGCATCTAGCCCATAGGGCGCTTCGCTGGGGCAGGTATTAAGCTGGTGCGATTTCATGGCTGGTGACTCCTTGGGGCGCAGCAGGCTGCGCTAGACGGGTCGCCATTTAATTACAGACCAACCGGTCTGTCAAATGTGTTTGTGTAATGAGTTGTAAGTGGCTCAGCCGGGGCTGGGGGCTTGCGTGCCTCTGGTGTATGCTGGCGCGCCGGTTTAGTCCTTACCCCTATTATTTTTATAACTTGTTGATATGTAAGAGGAGAATTATGAGTCCGCAAACAACCCGCTATTCGCCGCTGATGATTGCCATGCATTGGTTGATGGTGTTGCTATTGGTGGCGGTATACGCCTTGATTGAGTTGCGGGGTATTTACCCCAAGGGCAGCGACCCGCGCGAGCTGATGAAAGCCCTGCACTTTATGTTGGGTATGTCGGTGCTGATATTGGTGGTGGTGCGTTTGGCGCTGCGCCTATCCAGCCCTGTGCCGCCCATTGAGCCTGCGCCGCGCGCCTGGGAGTTGTGGTTAGCCAGGTTGATGCATGTGGCACTTTATGGCTTTTTAATCCTGATGCCCTTGTTAGGTTGGTTGATGTTGAGTGCCAGCGGCAAGTCGGTGCCTTTTTTCGGCCTGGCAATACCACCCTTGATTGGCGAGAGCGAGGCTTGGGCCGGCCAGTACCACGATTGGCACGAACAGCTGGGCAAGCTCGGTTATGCGTTGATCGGGTTCCATGCGGCAGCTGGCTTGTTCCATCACTATGTCAAACGCGACAACACCCTCAGACGCATGTGGTTTGGCGCCAAGGGTTAGGTGGGGCTGGGGCTGAGTCTCAGGCAGCCCCAAAAATCACCGCAATCACTTCACTCATGGCGCGGTTGATCTGCGCAAAGCGCGCCTCATTGCCCAGGATGCTGGCCGGGTTTTGGGTGTAGCGCGAGCCGTCGATATCGGCGCTGCAGTGTTCAATCAATGCTCGCGCCGAGCTGGGGGTGGTCTCCAAATGGAACTGGAAGCCCCACACCTTATCGCCCAGGCAAAATGCCTGCTGGGCACAGCCTTCCGAGCGCGCCAGCCACTGGGCGCCGGGGGGCAGGGCAAAGGTGTCGCCATGCCAGTGGAACACCTCCGGGTAGCGCGCCAATATCTGGGCCACCGGGTTGGCTTCGGCGCCCGGCGCCAGTTGCAGCGGCAGCCAGCCAATTTCTTTACGTGCATTGCGGGTCACCGGGCCGCCCAGCTGGTCGGCAATCAGTTGGGCGCCGAGGCAGATGCCCAGCACAATTTTCCCTGCCGTTATGGCGGCTTTGATAAGGCGTTTCTCCTCTGCCAGCCAGGGGTAGATGGCTTCATCGTAAATTCCCATGGGCCCGCCCATCACAATCAGCGCATCAAAGCTATCCAGGCTGGGGGCGCTATCGCCGCGATACCAGTGGGTGCTGTTGATGCTGTAACCGCGGGCGGCAAAATCGGCGGCCATGCTGCCTATGTCTTCGAAGGCAACGTGTTGCAGTGCGTGTATGCGCATAGGGGTTCCTTGTGTGCGGGGTAATAGTGGGGCGAGGGCGGCAATATACCTTCCCGGTGCCAGGCGGCGCCATGGCATGCAATGATTGTCTGATGATTCGTGTATACTCGCGCAACCCTTGGGCTACGCCCATCCTGCAATATCGCATCCGCCGCGGCCATTAGCGCCCGCCCAGTTCACCAGGTGACAAGATTGATCGGAAAATTCTTCAAAAAGCTCATAGGATCGGGTGACTCCACGCCTGACGCCAACCCGGCGCCCGGCAAAGCGCAAAAACCAGCTGCCAAGCCGGCGGGCGACCAGCCCAAAGGGGATAAACGCGAAGCCTCCGGTCGCGATGGCCGCAAGCCTTCCTCCCCGCGTAAAGAGCGCGGTGGCCACAGCCAAAAGCCGCGCCAGGAACAAAAGCCCCGCGCGGCTGATGGCGCCGAGCGCCCCCCGCGCCACACCAAAATTGCCAAGCCGCCAGTGCCTGCAGCCCCCTGGGATATCGGCGAATTCGCGGTGGATCCGGTAGAGGGCAAAACCCGCTTCCACGATTTCGACCTGCCCGCCGAGCTGATGCACGCCATTGCCGACCTGGGCTTTAAATACTGCTCGCCGATCCAGGCGCAATCCTTACCTCACGCCCTGCAAGGCAAGGATGTGGTGGGCAAGGCGCAAACCGGCACTGGCAAAACCGCTGCCTTTTTAACGGCCATCATCGACGACCTGCTGAAAAACCCCATCACCGAGCAGCGCTACGCCGGCGAGGCGCGGGCGCTTATCATCGCCCCCACCCGCGAGCTGGTGATCCAGATTGCCGAGGATGCCAAGGCGCTGTGCAAATACACCGACCTGAAAATCCACACCCTGGTGGGCGGCATGGATTACACCAAGCAGCAGCGCCGCCTGCACGACACCCTGGTTGACATACTGGTGGCCACCCCAGGCCGCCTGCTGGATTTTTGCGGTAATAAAGATGTGTACCTCGACCAGCTGGAAGTGCTGGTGATCGACGAAGCCGACCGCATGCTGGATATGGGGTTTATCCCCCAGGTGCGCCAAATTGTGCGCCAAACCCCCAAGCGCGAGGATCGCCAAACGCTGTTTTTCTCCGCCACCTTTACCGACGATGTGCACAACTTGGTGCAGCAGTGGACTTACAAGCCAGTCACCATTGAAATCGAGCCGGAATCGGTCGCTAACGAGCGGGTCGACCAGCATGTGTACCTGGTCTCCACCGAGGAAAAGTACAGCCTGTTGTACAACCTGATCCAACAGGAGCACGCCGAAAGCATGATCGTGTTTGCCAACCGCCGCGACGAATGCCGCGACCTGCACGAAAAGCTGCTGCGCCACGGCATCAAAGCCGGCTTGTTATCGGGGGAGATCACCCAAAACAAGCGTGTCTCCACCCTGGATGCGTTCAAAACAGGCGAGATCAAGGTGCTGGTCGCCACCGATGTAGCCGGTCGCGGTATCCATATCAGCGGCATCAGCCACGTGGTTAACTTCACCCTGCCGGAAGAGCCGGAAGACTATGTGCACCGCATCGGCCGCACCGGCCGCGCCGGTAAAAGCGGCACCTCCATCAGCTTTGCCTGCGAGGATGACGCCCTGCGCCTGGAGCCTATAGAGCGCTTGCTGGGCAAGCCCATCAAGTGTGAGCAGCCACCGGAAACCCTGCTGTTGCCACCGCCGGAGCTGCCGGGTATGCCGGCGCGCCCGCGCCACCAGGAGCGCTACGGTAACCGCTCTGTGGGCAACCGCCCGGGCGGCAACCGCAACCGCCGCCCGCGCCACTAAATCTGCCAGCCCCGCTTCGGCGGGGCTTTGCATTGGGTAACAGCGAATGTCATCCCAAAAATCTGCCTGGTTTGCCCTGCACCTGACGACCTTCTTGATGGGGGCCACCGGGCTTTTCTCCAAAATTATCCAGTTGCCCGCCTGGGACATCACCGGCTACCGCACCTGGATTGCCGCCCTGCTGCTGTTCGCCTGGGTGGCCTGGCGCGAGCGTCATATCACCCTCAAAAGCCGCCGCGATTACGGCCGCATGATAGTGCTGGGCGCTTTGTTGGCAGCCCACTGGGTCACCTTCTTTTATTCCATGCAGGTGGCCAATATCGCCGTGGGTATGTTGTCGCTCTACGCCTACCCGGTGGTGACGGTATTTTTGGAGCCCTGGATCAAGCGCACCAAGCTGGATTGGCGCGATCTGGTAAGCGGCATGCTGGTATTGGTCGGCATCTACTGCCTGGTGCCCGAATTCAATATTGATAACAACATGACCCAGGGGGTGATTTGGGGGGTGATCTCGGCGCTGACCTTTGCCGTGCGCAACCTCCTGCTCGGCCACTGGTTTAGCGGCCAATCGGCGGCGCGCTCCATGAGCTACCAGGTATTGATAGTGGCGCTGCTGATGTCCCCGCTGCTGATACTCTCGCCCCACCAGCCCAGCGCCCATGACTGGTGGTTGCTGCTGTTGCTGGGGGTGGTGTTCACCGCCATCACCCACACGCTGCTCGGCTTTTCCCTGCGCTACCTCAAAGCCAAAACCGTGGGCATAGTGGCCTGCCTGCAGCCGGTGTACGCGGTGGGCTACGAAATTGTCATCCTCAACGAATACCCCGACCAGTCCACCCTGATCGGTGGCGCTATCATTATCGGTGCGGCGATCTACGAATCGCTGCGCGAACACGGCAAGGCGGCTGCCATCCTCAGCTAGGGCCGCTCGGCAGCGTCAATCCTTATGGAGAGCAAGCTATGCAGGGCTCTTTCGCCAATGCTTCATCCCATGCCTTGATGCCAGTGGTGTTCGTGCCCCACGGCGGTGGCCCTATGCCGCTGCTGGGCGATGCCAACCACCGCGAGCTGGTTAAATTCCTGGCCAATTTGGCCGCCGACTTGCCCAAGCCCCGGGCGATACTGATGATCACCGCCCACTGGGAGGAAAAGCTCGCCAGCCTCTCCAGCGGCGCCGCACCGGCCATGCTTTACGACTATTCCGGTTTTCCACCGGAAGCCTACCGGCTGAACTACCCGGCCCCCGGTAGCCCATCCCTGGCGGAGCTGGTTGCCCAGCTGTTGCACCAGCAGGGCATAGCCGTACACCTGGATCCCCAGCGCCCCTACGACCACGGCACCTTTGTGCCCCTGATGCTGATCTACCCAGACGCGCAAATCCCCGTGGTGCAGCTGTCGCTGCTGCATTCGCTGGATGCCTCCGCCCATATCGCCCTGGGCGAGGCCCTGGCGCCCCTGCGCGAACAGGGGGTGCTAATCATAGGTTCGGGCATGTCCTTCCATAATATGCGCGCCTTTTTCGCGCCATCGCCCCAGGTCACCGCCAAAAGCCTGGCCTTCGACCAATGGCTGGAGCAGCAGCTCACGGGTGCCGATCTGGCCGCTACCCGCCAGCAGCTAAGCTACTGGCAAGCGGCGCCCGAAGCGCGCTTTTGCCACCCGCGCGAGGAGCATTTGC
>CAMLRI010000079.1 GCA_946482385.1 uncultured Cellvibrio sp. | reverse complement strand
GGCGCCATGCTCCAACAGGAATTCAGCGCGCTGGAAACCCTTGGGCAGTTTCTGGCGAATAGTCTGCTCAATAATACTGGGGCCGGCAAAACCGGCACGGGCGCCCGGCTCGGCTACGTTAATATCCCCCAGCAGCGCCAGGCTGGCCGATACACCACCGTATACCGGGTCGGTCATTACCGACACATAGGGCGTACCCTGCATTTTCAAACGCTCGATCACCGCGCTGGTTTTGGCCATTTGCATCAGTGAAATCAAAGCTTCCTGCATGCGCGCACCACCAGTGGCAGAAAAACACACCAAAGGAATATTTTCTTTCAAGGCGACTGTGGCAGCACGAGTAAAACGCTCACCCACTACATAGCCCATAGAGCCACCGTGGAACGCAAACTCGAAGGCCACGGCCACTACCGGCATGCCTTTAAGTTCGCCGCGCATGGCGATTAATGCATCTTTTTCGCCGGTATCTTTTTGCGCTGCGGTTAAACGATCTTTGTATTTTTTGATGTCTTTAAACTTCAAACGATCAACAGGTTCAACCTCGGTAGCCAGCTCCTGACGATTTTGCGGGTCGAGGAACATATTCAGACGATCCCTTGCGCCTACGCGCATGTGATGGTCGCACTTGGGGCAGACATCCAGATTTTTCTCCAGCTCGGGCTTGTACAGCACCGCATCGCATTTCACGCACTTTTCCCACAGGCCTTCGGGTACTTTGTTGCTACGTTTGGTTTCGGTGCGCGAAACACTCGGGATAATTTTATCTAGCCAACTCATGGTTGCGTCTCTTTGAAGATGTGTTAACGGGTTGTTAGGGTGCAGCGGCATCGATTTGAACAAGGCCGCTACACCGACAAATTACTTATTCAGGCTATCCAGAGCCTGGCGGATATCGCCGAGCAATGCGCCCAATGCGGCGGCTATTTGCGCTGGCGGCTGATCGGCCATAGCGCCCATTTTTTCCACCAGCACACTGCCTACCACTACGCCATCGGCCAACTGCGCAATAGCTTTGGCGGTTTGGGCATCTTTAATACCGAAACCTACACACAGGGGCAAATCTGTCAGCTGGCCAAACTCTGCCAACTTGGCTTTGACCGATTCAACATCCAGGTGCCCGGCACCGGTAACACCCTTGAGCGATACATAATAGAGAAAGCCGCTGGCGTGACTGGCGATTTTACGCGCCCGCTCCACCCGGGTGGTAGGAGCCAACAGAAAGATGTTATCCAGGCCTACCTCATCGAGCGCCTGCTTGAGCACTATTACCTCTTCCGGCGGTAAATCCACGGTGAGCAGACCATCCACACCCGCTTCGGCAGCAGCGCGGGCAAAAGCCTGATAACCGTAACGCTCTACCGGGTTGGCATAGCCCATCAACACCACCGGTGTAGTGCTATTGGTTTTGCGAAATTCACTCACCAACGCCAGGGTGCCGGTCAGGCTGGTGTGGTGCGCCAGGGAGCGCTCGTGGCCTTTTTGGATCACCGGGCCTTCGGCCATGGGGTCGGAAAAAGGTACACCTAACTCAATCACATCCACACCGCTGGCCACCATGGCGTGCATGGCAGGCAAGGTGGCTTCGGGATAGGGATCGCCATTCACCAGGTAGGCAACCAGAATTTTTTTGCCCGCCGCTTTGGCCTGAGTTAATTGCTGGGAAATTCGACTCATCGACAACAGATCCTAAAAATGCCGCTGCCGGGCAAAGCCGGCAGCAACTGGTTACACAGTGATACCGTCCAAACCTGCAACGGTGAGAATGTCTTTATCGCCGCGACCAGAAAGGTTGGCGATGATGATTTTGTCTTTGCTCAGGGTCGGCGCCAGTTTTTCCACATAGGCCAGGGCATGGCTGGATTCCAGCGCGGGCATTATGCCTTCGGTTTTGGTGACCTTGCGGAAAGCAGCCAGGGCTTCGTCGTCGTTGATGGCAACGTAGTTAACGCGGCCAATGTCTTTTAACCAGGAATGCTCGGGGCCAACGCCAGGGTAATCCAGGCCGGCTGATACAGAATGGGTTTCAATAATCTGGCCATTCTCATCTTCCATCAAATAGGTGCGGTTACCGTGCAGCACCCCGGGAATACCCTTATTGAGAGGGGCGGCATGCTTGCCAGTTTCTATACCCAGACCACCGGCTTCCACACCGTACATTTGCACAGTTTCGTCGGTAAGGAAGGGGTGAAATAAACCTATAGCGTTGGAGCCACCGCCCACGCAGGCCACCAGGGCGTCCGGCAAACGGCCAGCCTGCTCCAAGCATTGGCGACGAGCTTCGCGGCCAATAATGCATTGGAAATCACGCACCAGCTGCGGATAAGGATGGGGGCCTGCCACAGTGCCGATAATGTAGAAAGTATCATCCACATTGGTGGCCCAATCGCGCATGGCTTCATTCATGGCATCTTTGAGTGTGCGCGAGCCAGAAGTCACCGGGAACACCTCGGCGCCCAACAATTTCATGCGGTACACATTCAATGCCTGGCGCTTAACGTCCTCGGCACCCATGTACACGCGGCACTTCAAGCCCAGGCGCGCCGCTACAGTGGCTGTTGCCACGCCATGCTGGCCAGCACCGGTTTCGGCAATAACGCGTGACTTGCCGGTAAATTTGGCCAATAAGGCTTGGCCAATGGTGTTGTTTACCTTATGCGCACCTGTGTGATTTAGATCCTCGCGCTTAAGGAAAATCTGCGCACCACCCAGTTCGCGGGTCCAGCGTTCAGCCAGGTAAAGTGGCGATGGACGGCCAACGTAATGGGCCATGTCCTTATCAAATTCTGCCTGGAAACCCGCGTCATCTTTCAGGCGCGAATAGATTTCCTGGAGTTCATCGAGCGCATAAATCAACGTCTCGGACACAAAGCGACCACCGTAAGGGCCGAAATGGCCATCCTCGGTGGGGAAGCTGCTGTAATCAATACCGGAAAACTGCGGAGATTTGCTCACTGTTTAATCACCTTTAGTGTTCAACGGCACGAGGCCAGTTGAGCCTGAGTTACGAAACGCTCTATTTTGGCGTGATCTTTAATCGCGGGCGCCGATTCTACACCACCACTCACATCAACCCCATAGACAGCCGTAGCCTTGATCGCCTCGGCGACATTATCGGGGATCAAACCACCTGCCAACACCAGGGGGCGGGAGGGGTTATGCGGCACCCTGCCCCAATCGAAGGTTTCACCTGTGCCGCCGGGCACCCCGGGGCGATAGGCATCGAGCAATATCGCCGAGGCGCTGGGATAATTGGCAATGGCAGCAGATACATCCAGCTCAGGCTTCATGCGGATCGCCTTCATATAGGGGCGCTGGAATGATTCGCAATAAGAGCGGGTTTCACTGCCATGAAATTGCAACAAATGTAGCGGCACCTGCTGGAGTACGCTCTGCACAAACTCCGGATCAGCATCGACAAACAAACCAGTCACCACGGTAAAGGCACCTATTTCCAGTGCGATAGCGCGCGCCTGTTCCAGGGTGACTGCACGAGGGCTGGGCGCATAAAACACCAAGCCTATGGCATCAGCACCAGCGGCCACAGCGGCTTTGGCATCCTCCACACGGGTGATGCCGCAGATTTTGATATGCACAGATTTCAAATCCACCCCGATTTATTTCGACAATCCAAGCCACAACACCAGCAGCTGGCAAGCAAAGAAAGCGGCGATACTAACAGAAAACAAGGTTAAAAACGCCAAGGTACGCCGATCAGCCAGGAGCGAAACCACCTAGCGGCTCAGGAAAAAACAGCGGCCCGGGTGCAGGTTTCGGCAAACCGAATGTATCCGGGTAATCTACACCCACCAAGTACAACCCATAAGGCTTGGCAGTAACACCAGCGGCGGTGCGATCCCGCGCTTGCAACACATCCCCCACCCAGGCAGGAGCTTTAAAACCGGCGCCAACCTGCATCAATACGCCGACGATATTGCGCACCATATGATGCAAAAAGGCGTTGGCGCGCACCTCAAGCACAATCAACTCCCCACGCCGTGCCAGATGCAGGTACTCAATAGTCCGCACCGGACTCTTGGCCTGGCATTGGGTAGCGCGAAATGAAGTGAAATCATGCTCACCAACCAAATAGCGCGCCCCCTGCTGCATCAAAGAGAGATCCAAGGGATGAGGAGACCAGGTCACCTGATCGTGCAAAACAGCCGATGCGGTTGGCGCATCACAGATCAGGTAGCGATAAGTACGACTTTGCGCACTAAAACGCGCATGAAAAGCCGGCGGCACATCCAGCGCCCAGCGCACACCAATGGTATTGGGTAAATGTGCAGCCGCACCGCGCACCCAGGCCTTGGCCGGGCGCTTTGCCAGCGTATCGAAATGAATAACTTGATTAGTGGCGTGGACACCGGCATCCGTACGCCCTGCACAAACCAGGGATATAGATTCATCAGCCACAATAGACAGGGCTTTTTCCAGGGCCTGCTGCACGGTTTTTACCCCATTGGGCTGCACCTGAAAACCGCGATAATCCGAACCTTTGTACTCAATCCCAAGGGCTACCCGCTGCATAGCCTCTGGCCATAAGGCCAGATCCAACACTTCGCCATTGCGCTCATAGGGTTTTGATTGGGGAGTAAAGTGTTGACTCATGATAAAAATACAACCAGACATAAAGAAAAAGCCTTGCACAACCCAGTGTGCAAGGCTTTGTCGAGCAAACACCTATTAAGCGTCGATGCGGCCTAACAGAGATTGAGCTTCGGCACGCTGCTCGTCGTTACCTTCATTAACCACTTCCGCCAATATATCTTTGGCGCCCTCCACATCCCCCATATCCATATAGGCGCGGGCCAAATCCAGCTTGGTGGCAGCTTCGTCTGCATCAGCCAGGAAATCCAACTCAGCATCCATATCTTCATCAGACAGATCAAAATCTTGTTGCGCTAACTTCTCCAATTCGAGATCGCTGTCTTCACCAGAGAAATCCGATAAAGCCTCAGCAAAAACGTCATCCTCGCTCACAGATTCAACTGCATTTTGCACAACCGGGGCAGGCTCAGATTCCTGTGACACCAAAGGCTCGGCATCAGTAAAGGCCTCCAGGTCAAATTCATCTACAGACTCACTGGCTACTTGGGGTTTTTCTGACTGAGTATCGCTATCTTCAAAATCCCCACTCAGTGCACCCAGATCCTGCAACTGGAAATCATCGTCTGCTTCGAGGGTTGCCGCTGCGCTGGCCTCTGGCACATCCAGATGATCAGTCAACACCAAACCGTTTGTTGATAAGTCCGCGTCAGCGTCAAACTCGGTCTCAAGATCGCCAAGGTCATCACCTATGTCATCAAGCGCAAAATCATCGTCTGCTGCCAGGGCCGGGCTGACAGATGCAGATTCAGCCTCAAGCACCTCATCCATATCCTGATCCAGCGCTTCCATTTCGTGATCCAGCGCTGCCAGATCCACGTCATCCACATTCATATCCAGATTGAAGTCATCGGCGGCCACATCCAACTCTTGGGCCTCAAGCGCCAAATCTTCCGCCTCTTCGGCAACAGCCTCAGACGGTTGGAAGTCAAAGCTGAACTCTTCCTCTATTGATGGGGCTTCCGAGCTCAGGTCTTGCGGCAGATGATCATCATCCAGGCTATCCAATGCCAGAGACAGGTCGGATAAATCTTCCGCCTCAGCTGCTGCGACAGGTTCATCGTCCAGCTGCAAATCAAAATCATCCAAGAGTTCGTTACCAGTCTCAGCTGACGACTCCGACAGGGACCAGTCGTCTGCCATATCCAACTCATCGGATTGGACAGCTGCAGCTGGTGCCGGGGCGGCATCGAGAGAAAAGTCATCGTCCAGGTTCAGATCAAAATCCAGGTCATCGGCAGCCAAGTCCAAGGCTGGCCCGGCTTGCGCGGAGGAAGAGCCTGCAACTTCACCAGAACTCAAATCCAGATCATCAAAATCCAAACCGGCAAAGTCATCATGAGATTCCGCCGGGGCTGCAGACTCCGCCAGCGGCAAATCCAACTCGCCCGCCCCAGGAATGGCTGCGCGCAACTCTGCAGCGCGCGCCAGCGCCGCCGTACCGGCAACTCCCACCAAAGCGGCGTAGTGTTTATCAAAGGCCGGCAAATCGCGCTGGTTGGAATACACCTCCAACAGTTTTAAACGTATATCACTGGAGCCGGGATCTTTGTCCAAGCCTTTAAGTAACAGGGCTTCGGCTTTATCAAGCTGGCCGTAAGCAATGTGTATATCCGCCTTATCAACCACACTGACATCGTCATCTGTGTCGGCTGAATCATCCTCAAAGCCCAGCTCCACCTCTTCTTCAGCGGGAGACTCATAGGACTCCGGCTCAACGGGAAATTCCTCTTCAACCACGGAATCATCCATGGCAAATACATCTTCATCGGCCACTTCGGCCTCTGCCTGCTCTTTACGGCGGCGGTAGAAGAAGTATCCACCCGCCCCCAACAGCAATGCACCCAAGCCAATCCAAGGAGCATTACTGATCAATGTATCGGTGGCAGTAGGCGCGGGCGGGGTAATGGGCTTAACCTGGGGTTTGGGCGCTGCGGCAACTGCAGCAGCACTGCTCGCCGCCTGCGAGGAAGAAGCAACCACGGCGGGCTGGGCAGGCTCAGAAACGCTTTCCTGGGCGGTGGCTGTGGTATCAGCGACAGCAGTTTCCTGGGCAGTTTTAGTCTGCTGGGCAGTCAACTGCATGGCGCGCAACTTTTCATTGCTGACTTCCACCAGGCGCTCCATGGTTTCAATTTGGGCTTCCAAATCGCGCACCCGGGAGCTAAGTTCGGTATTTTCTGCTTTAGATTTATCCAGTTCTTCCAGTGTTGCTGCCAGTTCAGCTTCCAGGCCAGCACCACTGCCTTTATTAGAACCGCTACCACTGCCCTCCCCCATGCCTGACGAAGGCGCGGCCAACTTCACGCGGCCAGAAATTTCACCAGAGCCGGATTCAGCAGCGCGAGCACGGCTGGAGCCACTTAATTGCGCTCCCAGATTGCTATCGCCAGAAGATTGCGCCGCAAACTGCTGTACAGCCTCTGCGCGGGAGCGAGAGGTCATCTCTGATGAAGAAGGTATGCGCAACACCTGACCACGGCGCAACAGATTGATATTGCCGTTGATAAAGGCCTCTGGATTGGCCTCGTAGAGTGCCATCATTGCCTGATGGATACTGGCACCAGAGCTATTGCTCACCTGGCGCGCAATATTCCAGAGGTTGTCATTGGCGCGAACGGCATAGCTGTCACCCTCTATAGCGGCAGCCGGCGTGCTGCTGGGGACGCGCGAAGTGGTTTGTGGTGCAGGGCGAGTAGCGGGGCGAGCTTCTGGCCGGGGACGCTCCCGGGTGGCTTCATAGCCACTGGTGGCACCGGTAACAGGGGCAACACTGGTTGATGGCGAATCTTCCGCAAAAGTGGGCAAATCCATCAACAGGGTGTATTCGCGCAGCAGGCGACCTGCAGTCCAGCGGGCCTCGACCAAGAAGTTGAGGTAGGGCTCGCGTACCGGGCTGCGGCTGGTCACTATCACTTTGGGGGCATCAGCACCCTCCAAAATGACCTCAAACTTGAACTCTGAGTAGAAGTACAAGCGGTCGACGCCATTGCGCTCAAAATCGGCTGGCGACGCCAAGGTGACCAAGATTTGGTCCGCCGTCAGATCCTGGGTATCAAGCAATTTGATTTCCGCCTGAAGCGGCTGGTTCAAGGCAGACTTGAGTGTCACCTCACCCAAGCCCAATGCACTGGCATAAGGCGACAGCACAAAAGCAGACAAACCACAGGCTAAAACCAACTGACGAAGACGCATAGCGCTATCCTTTTATTATTCC
>CAMLRI010000078.1 GCA_946482385.1 uncultured Cellvibrio sp. | reverse complement strand
TTCCTGGTTTATATGAGAGGCATTTAAAGCGCCACAATATTGGCTGCGCATAGGTGTTTCCCGTTAGTGATCGACAGTAAATTAATTAGCCCGCAGCGGCGCTGGAGCTGGTTGCCGGTGCGGCACTGGATGCGCCCTCGCCGGCGAGATTCTTTTTCTTGCCCGATTTGAAATCGGTCTCGTACCAACCGCCGCCCGACAAGCGAAAACCAGCGGCGGAAATTTGCTTTTTCAAGCTGGCCTTGCCACAGGCTGGGCAGTCCACCAGGGGAGCATCGCTCAGCTTTTGCAGGGCTTCCAGGGCATGGTTGCAGGATTCACATTGGTATTCATAGATAGGCATGTGTATCACCTCAGCTCAACAGACAGACAAAACAGGACAGCGGGCCCCAAAAGGGTCGCGATTGTAACGCAAAAGCCATGGCGCGAGAACCGGCGCCACGGGCAGCGGCGCAGTGAATATGGGCACAGCCTGGCGGATTTAAAGCCCGGCACAGACTGGTACAGACCGGACAGGCTAGGGTATTTGCGAATAACGCATGCGCGCCTGCACCCGGTTGGCATGGCGCTGCACCCAAGCGGGCATGGCTTCACCATAGCGGCGCGGGTTGGGCAGCATAACTGCCAGCCGCGCCGCCTGGGCCGGCCCCAGCCGCGCCGCCGGGCTGCGGTAGTAGTGGCGCGCCGCTGCTTCAGCACCAAACACACCATTGCCCCACTCCACCAGGTTGAGGTACACCTCGAGGATGCGGCGCTTGTCCCACACCAACTCCAGCATCAGGGCGATCACCAACTCCTGGGCCTTGCGGGCATAGGAGCGCGAGGGGGAAAGAAACAGGTTTTTGGCCAACTGCTGGGTGATGGAGGAACCGCCTGCAACCGCCCGGCCGCGCTGCTGGTTCTTTTTAAGGGCGGACTCGATACCGCGCAGATCCAGCCCCCAGTGCTGCATAAACCTGTCATCTTCGGCAGCCACTACGGCGCGCTTGAGGTGGGGCGATATATGCTCATAATCCACCCACTGGTGTTGCAATTCCGCCTTGGGATTGGCCTGGCGCAGCTCCGCCAGGCGCAGCGCCATAAAGCGGCTCTGCTCGGGATTAACCCACTTCCACACCAGGATATGGGCAAAAATCCACAGCTGGTAAGCCATTAGCAGCAGCAATAACCACAACACCAAGCGCCTGGTGTAGCGCCAAACCTGTTTCACCAACACATACCCATATATAAGTTGTTAATACGCCTGCTGCGATTCCGCCCGCGCCTTCATGGCTTCGGCCGCCGAGCGCGCCTGATCCAATGGCGCCTCGCCGGGTACAGCAGTTTCCGGCAAATCGCCCACCACCCCCGGCTGGTCGCTGGGCAGAATATTCTGGTCGGGATTAATACTTAACTCCTGCGCCCCTTCCGCTGGCCGCTCGCCGTAGTGGACTACGCCATTGGCATCCGTCCATTTATAGACCTTGGTGGGCGCTGGCTTTGCGCCACCCACTTCGCCGCCCAGGCGCTTGGCATCTTCCACCAATTGCCCGGCATCCAGCGATGGCATGCCAGGCCAAGACCAGTTTTGCACCCATTCGCGCACCGGCATGCGCCCGGTTTTCAAATAGATCATGTAATTGCCTATGCCCACCAATAACCCCGTCACCAGCAACATCTTTATTAGAATTCGCATTCCGTACTCCTTTCTTTAATTTTCTACGGGCCTAAATTTCTACAGGCCTAGTCATCAAGATAAACACCCACACCATTGCCCTGGTGAACCAGGGGTAAAAACTCCAGGCGCTGTTCACAGTCGCCTGCCAGGGCACAGCCGCTGTGTAGATCAAACACCATGCCGTGACGCGGGCAGCGCAAGGCAAGCCCCCGCTCGTGCTCCACCAGGCTGGCCCCCTGCAAAGGCGCCCCCAGGTGCGGACAGCGATTGGCGATAACATAGGTCTGCCCTTGAAGATGCAGCAATAGCCACTCGCGCCCACCCAGGCGAAACACCTGGCGATAGCCCTCATGTAACTGATGCAACTTGGCCAACTCCTGATAACGCATACACCCTCTCTGCCATCATCAACCTGCCATCACTGAATAGCGGCGCTAGGGTTGCATACTCTGCCCCAGGGCACCAGCCAGCCCTTGCCCCTGGAGGGCACCGGGGGCAAAAAAAATCTCTGGCGGCCAGCGCCATGGGTCGCCCAAACCCGCTAAAATGGCCGCCCTTCCAGCCCAGTGCCTGCATTCCGCCATGGTTCAACAAGTTTATCTAGAGCGTTTGAAAAACCTCTCCAGCCAGCTGGTGGCACTGCAAAAACCTATCCGCATTCTCGATGCCATTAAATGGCCCGCCGATATTGAAGCCCGCTTTCGCGCCGCTGGCGGCCGCGAACTGCCGGCACTGGGCGCCGACTTTTATCAACGCCAGCCACTGGCTTTTGACCCGGCGGCGATGCAAGGGCAATTGCAAGCATTAAAACAGGACGTGCGGCGCCAGCTGGGGCGCGGCGATGCCCTGGGGCGCATTCTGCAAGCCACTATCGACCAATACCAACTGGTGATTGAGCTGCTCAAACACCGGGGCAGCCCCAAGTTTGGCCGCTTTAGCCGCGAGCTCTACGGCTCCGCCAGCGACAACCTGCGCGGCGACCGCAAAACCCTGCGCCAACTGGGCGAGCGCCTGTGCCATATTTTTTCGCTGCCGGCGGTGGAGCACCTCAATCGCCCCTATGCCAGCCATATTTCCGCCGAGTCGGCGGTACAGGTGCTGCACCAGCGCATGCAGGAATATTTTGGCGAGGGTGAAGTGCGGGTGCAGATCAGCGACGACATAGTCTCCGATGCCTCCGCCGGTGGCGACTGCATCAAGATCAATCGCCGCGCGCAGTTTTCCGAATTGGACTTGCAAGTTCTGGAAGTCCACGAGGGCTGGGTGCACATAGGCACCACCCTCAATGGCCGCGCCCAGCCCTGGGCCACCTGGCTGAGTGTTGGCTCACCGCGCATTACCGCCATCCAGGAGGGCATGGCGGTATTGATGGAAACCCTCACCTTCAGTTCTTTTCCGCAGCGCGCGCGGCGCATCAGCGACCGGGTGGTGGCGGTGGATCTGGCGGAACAGGGCGCCGATTTTTGCGAGGTGTACCGCTATTTTTTACAGCGCGGCATTAGCGAGCACGACAGCTATCGGGTGACCCAGCGGGTATTTCGCGGCGGCACCCTCACTGGCGGCTCGGTATTTACCAAGGATATTTCCTATGTGAAAGGCTTCGTTGAAAACGTGAATTTTTTGCGCGCAGCCATTCACACCGGCGTGCCGGAAATTATCCCCATGCTGTTTGTCGGCAAGGTAACCCTGGACGATATTCCCCTGCTGTACGAGCGCTATCTGGACGGCGTAATTGCCGCGCCCAAACACCTGCCGCCGATGTTTAAAAATTTAAACGGCTTGTATGTGTGGTTTGGTTTTTCGAGCAGCTTATCGCTGTTGGATTTGGCGCGGGTGCAACAGCATTTCAGCAAGCGTTTTTGCCAATTGCCACAAACGCAAGTTTCCCCACAGATCAGCGATATCGCTGATACAGAACTGGATTGAGTAACCTGCAAGATCATGATGTATTACCAAGTTGTACTCTCGGGCGACCATATTTATTTTGAAAATGCCAACACAGCCCAAGACCCTGCCGACCCGCAGGCGATTATTGGCTTTATCAGCTGTCGCTTGATTCAAGCGGCCAGCGAAGATTTGGCAATTGCCATTGCCAAGCGCGATTTGCTGGTGCATTGGAACCACAGCTTTAATGCCGACCGCAAATTGGGTATGCCGCAATTGCATGTGGAGCACATTGCGCAGCTCAGCCGCTGGCGCAAACCCAAAATCAGCAATGATTATTATTGGTTTACCGACCTGGAGCACAAACAGCAACAACTGGATAAGCTCATCCACCCGCCCAAACGCTGGTTTTGGCAAAGGGCCGATAATCAGGAAGTGGGTTTGGGTGGGGAGTAATCAGGCGAGAGGATTTAGCGACACAACAGGGCAACAAGCCCTGCTGCTGCACTCAGGCACCGGCAGCAACCGCCACCGGGTTTAACAAATTCAACAACAGGCTGCGCTGCGCCTGGCTGAGCGGTTCGGCACCAATCACCAGGGGTGAATGCCCCACCCACTCAAAGCGCCAGCGCAACCATTGATCCTCGGTATCGCTGATGCGCCACTCCAAGATATCAAAACGGCGCGCATCCAAATTCCAATACTCACGCAATTGGAAGGCGAAGGTTTCGGCATTTTTGCCAATAAAGGTAGCGGCTTGGCCAGGAGCGGCCAGAATCACAAAATCGCGCCCCTGGTGGGTGATGCGGCAAGCCTGAACCCGCACTTGCTGGCCCAAACGGTTGCTCAAACTGAGCTCGGTAAATAAAGGATGAATCGACATTGAATTTCCTGTGTGCTGCTTTTTAGCCAGCGCGCCTCTTTATGTTCTTTCTATAAATATAAAGAGGCACACCAACTAACGAATTAATCCGCCCTGATTGGCTCAACAAGCGACCGGGCGGCAGTCTACGCACAAATTGTGACACTTCAAGCAAAAGTGTCTTTCTCAACGGCAAATCCCGTACCAGTACACAGTTCAATACACACAGACACTTATACCTGTTACCTAAACACCTAATTGCACATGGGCGGTAACATTTCCAACCAAAGCGAAGGTCGCGCAACCGGAAAAAATCCAAGTGCAGTACTGCTCTGATCAAAATTCACCCAGCCAGTTCCCTTCTGGCATTACAAAATTTGCAACCTTGGCCGCAACAGGGATTCACCAGCGGAAACCACCGCGAAAAAAAACCGGCAGGCTGCCGCAGACAGCAAAGCAGGCGAATTCACATTTGTTCACAACCGGCGAAATGGCGCGCGGGTAAAATAGTGGGGGCCGATCCAACTGAACCATTTAACCGGCGGCGCTGTCTGTAGGCCGGGCCTAGCCTGAGCGCGAATTGGCTTATTTGATTGACACCAACAGGCGCGGCACACAGAATCACCGACCAGTTTGAAACCCCAGGAATAGACTGCATGAATATTGATCGTTTTGTGCCCGTTGGGCGCAACTTCCGCCTGCTGTTAGCCGTTATGGCAGGCACCCTGTTGCTCAGCGCCTGTGGCGGCGGTAGCAGTGGCGGCAGCAAGGCTTCGTCCAGCAGCTCCAGTAGCTCTTTATCTTCATCCTCCAGCAGCTATTCAGCCCCTGCTATACCCGCTAACGGCACTGGCACCTGGCCCAGTGTTAAGGCCACCGCCACCCAAACCAAAACCCTGACCTTTGAATGGACAGCGGTGGAAGGTGCCACCCATTACCAGCTGCTGAAGCAGCAGAGCGGCACCGGCGGCTTTGTTCAGGTAGGTGAAAACATTACCGGCACCAGCGCTACCGACACCATCAGCGCCCATGTGCACGATTGGATCAATACCCGCTACCGCGTGGATGCCTGCGATAGCAATGGCTGCAGCCTGGGCCAATCCAACATGACCTACACCGCCACCGAAATGGTGAAAGCGATTGGTTACGCCAAGGCCTCCAATACCGATAGCGGTGACTTTTTTGGTTGGAGTGTGGCGCTTTCGGGCGATGGCCAGACCCTGGCCGTAGGCGCCCCCGCCGAGGATTCCACCGCCGTAGGTGTTAATGGCGACCAGGCCGATAACAACAGCACCAACTCCGGTGCCGTTTATGTGTTTATCAAAAATGAGGCTGGCCTGTGGGAACAGCAGGCGTATTTGAAGGCATCCAACACCGAACAGCCCCATGTCAACGAAGCCCGCTTCCTGCCCAACGACCGCTTTGGTTACCGCGTTGCCCTGTCGGATGACGGCAATACCCTGGCGGTAACCGCCCTGCTGGAAGACAGCCCCTCCTATGGCATCAACTGCGACCAGCGCAATTTTGAAGTAACCACCTACGGCACCTCCTCCGACCCTTCTTATACCTATATTGCGGCGCGCAGCTACGATGTGGGCGCGGTTTATGTGTTCAAACGCGAAGAAGGCAGTTGGTACCAGGATGCCTATGTAAAACCCCGCTACTCCACCAGCCATCTGAGCGTGAGCGATGGCATGCGCTTCGGCGAAGCTCTGGCACTATCGGGTGACGGCAAAACCCTGGCAGTAGGCACCATCAGCGACAGCATGGTGTACAGCGGCGTTCGCGCACTTAACAGCTCGTCATCCTCCTCGTCCAGCCTGGGCTGCCTGGAGTTTTACCCATCATCGTCATCCTCATCATCCTCATCGAGCAGTTCATCCAGCTCGTCCAGCAGCTCTTCCAGTTCATCCAGCAGCTCTTCCAGCTCCTCCTATACCGGCGGCAGTTTCTCGGGTGCGGTTTATCTGTTTGTCGAAGGGGAAAACACCTGGGAAGAAGAGGCCATTGTTAAGGCATCCAATGCCCAACCCAACGACAGCTTTGGTGCCAGCGTAGCCCTGTCGACCGATGGCAACACCCTGGCGGTGGGCGCCCCCACTGAGGACAGCTCCGCCACTGGCGTTAATGGCGACCAGTCCATTGATGCCTGCCTGTTCTACAGCGCGGAAGAAACCAACTTCAAAGTCGACCCGGAGTGCGACGAGCGCGTCAATGGCTACCGCGTGTACATGAACAGCGGTGCAGCCTATGTGTTTGTGCGCAGCGAAGCCACCTGGACTCAGCAGGCCTACCTGAAACCTGCCCACAGCTACGGTTTCTTTGTGATTTCCAGCAGCTTTGTACCTGTGGCGGTAGGCACCCAGTTTGGTGCTGAAGTCAGTATCTCTGGCGATGGCAATACCCTGGCCGTGGGCGCCGTGGGCGACACCAGCACCGGCACAGGCGTAGGCGCCAACCCGGCAACGGTTGACTACAACAACTACAACGCCGGCGCGGCTTATATCTTCGCCCGCGATGGCAGTAACTGGGCGCAACAGGCTTATATCAAGCCCGAGCGCAACAGCGCCGACCTCTACTTCGGTGAAACCCTGAGCCTGAGCGGCGACGGTGCCATGTTGGCGGTGGGCTTATTCCGCGAATCCAGCCACGCTGTGGGCATGGATGGCGACGAGGGCGATACCAGTGCCAATGACGCAGGTGCGGTGTTGATTTACCGCCGCGATGGCAGCAGCTGGAGCAAAACCAATTACGTAAAAGCCAGCAACACCCAGGCGCTGGATCGCTTTGGTGTGGATGTGAGCCTCAATAACGATGGCTCTACCATGGCTGTCGGCGCGCACCGCGAGGCCAGCAATGCCACAGGCCTGAATGGCGACCAAAGCAATAACGATGCAGAAGCAGCGGGCGCCGTGTACCTCTACTGATTAGCCGGTACTGCTTAGCCTGAGTACTGTTTATCCAGAGTACTGTTTATCCAGAGTACCGCTTATCCACAGCACTGCACACAACAAAAAGGGGATGCGAATGCATCCCCTTTTTTATTGTTGAAACACACACTTTCCTAGCGCCAATGCAAGCAATACCCAGCCTCACCTTCGCTGGCCTCATAGCCATCGCACACCCATAAATCCGCCACCGCAACCAACTGCTCGCCGCTGAACACCAGGGGTAACTGCTCCCGCAGCCAGGGTTCCAGGCCGGCTTCCTGCAACAGCTTTTTCAGGGTTTGCGAATGGGCGCGGCCAGCGGGCTTGCAGCGCTCGCCGCCCTGGCGCCGGGCGATATGTAGATCCGGCAGATAGGCGCGCAGCCGCCCCTGGCCGCTACTGGCAGGCAAGAGGCGCAGGCCTGCCAACTGGGCGCCGCGCACCATCACGTAACAGCGCTGGCGATAGCTGCGCAACTCCACCTGCTCCCAGTTAATTTGCACCTGG
>CAMLRI010000077.1 GCA_946482385.1 uncultured Cellvibrio sp. | reverse complement strand
ATGGCCGCATCCTGATCGCCCAGGTGCCCGGCGGCATGCTCACCAATATGGAGAGCCAACTGCGCGAGCAAAACGCCATTCACCGTTTTGATGAAGTGCTGGCGGAAATCCCCCGGGTGCGCGAAGACCTGGGCTTTATCCCCCTGGTGACCCCCACCTCGCAAATCGTTGGCACCCAGGCGGTGATCAACGTGCTCAGCGGCGAGCGCTACAAAACCATCTCCAAGGAAACCGCCGGCGTGCTGCGCGGCGAGTACGGCGCCACCCCGGCGCCGGTCAACCTGGAGCTGCAAGCCAAGGTGCTGCAGGATGGCGAACTGCCCATCACCTGTCGCCCGGCCGATGTACTGGCACCGGAGCTGGAAAAGCTCACCGCCGACCTGGAGCTGGTAGCCACCGAGCGCAAGATCCAGCTGCGCGCGGGCGACCACCAAATCGACGACGTGCTCACCTACGCCCTCTTCCCGCAAGTGGGGCTTAAGTTCCTGGAAAACCGCGGCAACCCGGCGGCCTTTGAACCGGCGCCCACCGGCCGCGAAGCCAGCGTGCCCACCAGCGCCGGCGGCGACGAGATTTACACCGTGGAAGTGGAAGGCAAGAAGTACACAGTCACCGTTAACAATGGCGGCGACATCACTGGCCTGGTGCCCATTACCGGCGGCGGCAGCAGCCCGGCGGCCAGCGCCAAAACCGGCGGCAGCGAAACCCAGGTAAAAGCGCCCCTGGCGGGAAATATCGTCAAGCTGTTTGTGCGCGAAGGCGACGAAGTGGCCGAGGGCGACCCGGTACTGCTGCTGGAAGCCATGAAAATGGAAACCCAGATCAGCGCCCCCTGTGCCGGGGTGGTGCGCAGTGTCGAGGTCAAGGCGGGCGATGCCGTGCCCGTTGGCCAGTTGCTGCTGACTATCGCCTAAGGAGTCGTACATGGAATCCCTATTGAAGCTGTGGACCTCCACCGGCATTTACAACATGCAATCGGGGCAGATGATCATGATCGGCATCTGCCTGGTACTGCTGTTCCTGGCCATCCGCAAAGGCTTTGAGCCTTTGCTGCTGGTGCCCATCGGCTTTGGCGGCCTGCTCGCCAACCTGCCCGCCGCCGGCATGGCCTTTTCGGCCATAGAACAGGCGCTGCACAACGGCACCCCGGAAGTCGGCGCTGCCCTGGCGCAGCTGGTCAGCCTGGCGCCCAGCACCCCCGATGCCGAGATATACAAAGCCATCACCAATGCCGAGCCATCGGTCTACCAGACTGCCCTGCAACTGGCCCACAACGGCGGCTACGCCAACGGCATGCTCTACACCTTTTACACGGTGGCCATTGCCAGTGGCATTGCGCCCCTGGTGATTTTTATCGGCGTAGGCGCCATGACCGACTTTGGCCCCTTGCTGGGCAACCCCAAAACCCTGCTGCTGGGTGCGGCGGCGCAGTTTGGTATTTTTGCCACTGTGCTGGGTGCTATTGCCCTTAACGCTTTTGGTTTGGATTTCAGCATTGCCGATGCGGCAGCCATTGGCATTATCGGCGGCGCCGACGGCCCCACCGCCATTTATGTGGCCAGTAAACTGGCGCCCGACCTGCTGGGTGCCATTGCCGTTGCCGCCTACAGCTATATGGCGCTGGTGCCGCTGATCCAACCGCCCATCATGAAGCTGCTCACCACCCAGGCCGAGCGCGAAATTGTGATGAGCCAGCTGCGCGTGGTGGGCAAGCGCGAGAAGATCCTCTTCCCCATTATCATGCTGGTGCTGGTGGGTTTATTGCTGCCGGACGCAGCGCCGCTGCTGGGCGCCTTCTGCCTGGGCAATTTGATGCGCGAATGCGGTGTGGTAGATCGCCTTTCCGACACGGCACAAAATGCCCTGATCAACATCACCACCCTGTTCCTGGGCTTGGCGGTGGGCTCCAAATTGGCGGCGGATAAATTCCTCGACCCCAAAACCCTGGGCATCCTGGCGCTGGGCATTGTGGCCTTTGGCCTGGGCACAGCGGCGGGCGTGCTTATGGCCAAGCTGATGAATGTGTTCAGCAAGCACAAGGTCAACCCATTAATTGGTTCGGCGGGCGTTTCGGCGGTGCCTATGGCCGCGCGGGTATCCAACAAACTCGGCCTGCAGGCCAACCCGCAAAACTATTTGCTGATGCACGCCATGGGCCCCAACGTCGCTGGCGTTATCGGCTCGGCGGTAGCCGCCGGGGTGATGATCAGCATTGTGAGTTCATTGCCAGCGGGTTAAGTAGCAATACATCCGCCAGACAAAATAAAACGGGCAGTGTTTGCGCACTGCCCGTTTTATTTTTGCGGCTGGTTTTGTATTGGCGATCAATCCAATACAAATAGTTTTTTCACGCCCCAATACAAGCCTTTAAACAAATACCCCAAGGGGCCATAGGTAGTTTTCTTTTCCAAACGTATATCCACTTCCGAATACTCAATCTGGCTGGTTAAGCTTTTGCGCCGCCCTTCAATTGAATCGATTTCCGACTGTACCCGGTTTAACTCAGATTCGATTGCCAGTACATCTTTAACGGAACTGGCTTTTTGCAACAGCCCCCGAAACTTATCGCGCAGGCTATACAAATTTTTCAGGCGAGCATCAATATCCACCATCTGCTCAGTAACATCTCGCGAGTGAAAGGATACAGATTCCACCTCGCCCACCGTCTCCAACTCTTTAACAAAAACCTCTAATTGTTCAGCGGGAACCTTGGCATCCAACCATACATACTCATCCGATTCGCGCTGCGAATCGATCAGCCCGCCACGTTTACCCAACAAGGATTCAACCTGCGCAACCGATACCGAAGGTTCCTTAACAGACAAGGTTACCGAGGCGGTTTTAATAATCATGCGGGCGCCATCAACTTTGGTAAGGCTTGATTGCGCATCGGCATAACTGGATGCCGGCTTGGTTGCCCCGGACATACAGGCCGTTAATGACAACAACAATAACAAGGCAGAAAAAAAACGACTCACAATGACGACTCCTTTTAAATGACGATTAATCCAAAATAATATGCGGCAAAAAGCGTGAAGAATCCTTGGTGATCAGGGTGGCATCTTCGCGGATGCAAATGCCGGCGGCGCTGTCGCCTACCACCCAGCTGCCGAGCATGGTGTAGGTGTCGGCATTGCGGTGGTGATCGCGGAATTTCGGCAGGGGTTGCAGCGCCTGGCGGATGTAACGGCCATCCTGGTAGGGCCCCTGGGCGGAAATGGTTTCACCGCTGGCGGTGATTAAATCCACATTGGCGCCCTCGCGCGAAAACAGCGGCTTGCGCACCCAGCCGGCGGTGAGCGGCTCGCTTTTGGGCGTTTCAAAAAATGCCGGCAGCAAATTGGGGTGATTGGGGTAGCGCTGCCACAACAGCGGCAAAATGCCTTTGTTGGAAAGCAGCATTTTCCACGCCGGCTCAACGAATTGGGTGTGGGTAGTGCAAATGACCGGCGCAAATTCTTCGCGCAGCATAAATTCCCAGGGGTAGAGTTTGAACATGGCGGCAATGGCCGCGCCCTGCTCGTCTACCAACTGGCCATTGCACTCGCCAATATCTTCCATGGCCAGGTAGCGGCAGCTAACACCCGCTTGGCTGGCTATATCCATCAGATAATCCACCGTGCCCTTATCTTCCAAATTATCGCGCACACTGGCGACATAAAATGGTTGGGGCAGGTTCAATTCGGCAAAGGCTTGCTCGAGTTTGTCGTGCAGCGAATTGAATTGATCGGCATGGGCGGGCAATTTTCCGTTTTGGATTTGCTGCTCCAACCAGGCCCATTGGAAAAAGCCGGTTTCGTAGAGCGAGGTGGGCGTGTCGTAATTTAATTCCAGCAGTTTGGCCGGGCCGCTGCCGCTGTACACCAAATCCATGCGCCCGTATAAATGCGGCTCGCCTTTATTCCAGGAGTTCCACACATAACTCCAAAAATCCCGCGGTATATCCAGTAGCGTCAGCATCTCTTCGCTGCGGGTAATATCGCCCACCATGTCCATCACCATCTGGTGCAGTTCTTCGGTGGGGGCCTCCAAATCTTCTTCAATTTGCTGCAGGGAAAATTGGTAGTAGGCAGTTTCATCCCAATAGGGTTCGCCATCAAAGGTGTGAAATAAAAAACCCACCTGCTCGGCGTAAGCGCGCCAATCGGCGCGCTCGTCAATGGCAATTCGCTTCATCGTTTAGCCACCAAAGCTGCCACTGCTGGCGCGCATGGCAGCCTGCTGGCCAAAGCCGCCGCGACGCACCACTTGCCCCAGCTGGGGTTGCACTTGCGAAGGCTTGAGGGTGATGGGGCCAATACCACCAGCTACCGGTTTGTTGGTGGCCGTGCGGAAAGTCGCGCGGTCGTCGCGGGATTTATACAGCGGTTGGCTGGGGATATTGCTGCGGCTGCCCGCACCAAAAGCACCGCCACCCGCATAGCCACTGCCCTGGCTGGACTGCTGCAAATTTTGTGGCGCAGCCTGGCCACCACCCATCATTTGCCCGGCCAAAAACCCCATCATCATCGGCATAAACACACTGCCGCCGGAGCTGGTTTGCTGGGGCGCGGTTTCGCAATTGTCCACACCAAAATCCACTTCACATTCCTGTTTGTTTAAATACTTGGGCGCTACCTGCGGGTGCAGGGCTTGGGCGGCGGCAAAATCGGCCTGGCATTGCTCGCTGCTCACCAGGGCGGATTGCGCGCACTCAGTGGGGTTGGAAAATACCACCGCCTGCTCGCGCTCCTCGCCACAGCTGGCCAACATCAGGGTGGCGGCGGGCACCATTAAAACCAAAGCGGCTTTTTTACTGCGTTTCATGGTTAGGCTCCAACAATTAGTAAGACATACAGGCGGCGTTGAGCATGCCAACCGCAATAGCCACAGCCGCCGCGAAGGTGCCAGCAGCCAGCTCGCCCTGGGCAATACGCTCGGGCAATTGCTTCAGGCTAAAGCGCAACACCACAAACGTAAGCACCTGCACCACCAGGGCGACAGCGCCCCAAATAGCGCAATCCAGCAGCGACAATGAATGGGTAATGGCGCTGGCCAAGGGCCAGGCAAAACCGATCAGGGCGCCGCCAAAAGCCAGGGCGGCCGCGCTGTTATTGGCGCGAATCAAGGCCAGCTCATCCTGTGGGGTTACCCAGGTGTAGATGCGGATAAACACCAGCACCAGGGCAATAGCCAGGGCAAAGTAGGCAAGGAATGCGGGCAGCCCCGCCAGGGATGAAAGAGTGGTTTCCAGCATGGGGGATCCTTTATTAACTGAAGGGGTGATAGACGACGCCGGATTCTGCCACAAATCGCGGCTATAGCTGCAATTAGCGGTAGATATAGGCCGGCTTATAAACAACTCGTGCAGTATCCAGCCATTTACTGGGCTGCTTATAACTTTTTATCCAAAGTAGAATCTTTTTTATACCGGCCGTCTTGCGCATGTAACCGACAACACCTAGACTGCCATCACCTAAATTTTGCCAACTGGTTCACATTTATGCTTAAGCAAGTGTCTGCCGCTGTATCCCTGCTTGTCGCCCTGCCCTTTATGGCCGCTTCAGCCAATGCCCTGACTATCGACCTGGGTCCAGCGACTGGCTACAACGTTTTTGTGAAAGAGAACTTCACCCAGCCGGGTGCGGATTCCCACGGCAAAATCGCCGTAGGCGGCAATGCCAATATCGGCGCCTTTGATGTAGGCGTTAACCACGACCCGGATTACTACCACTCCGGCCCCCAGCTGTGGACTGACCCCAATGTCTATGACGATGTACTGGTGGTCGGCGGCGACCTGACCAGCAGCGGCTGGGGCAATATCAAGGGCAATGCCATTGTCGGCGGCCAACTGACTCCCGGCTCCAACCCCAATACCGCCAAAGGCAGTATCAGCTACGGCAACCCCATCGACTTTGACGCCGCCTTTGATTATTTCGGCCAGCTGTCGGGCGACCTGGCGGGCTTGGGCAACACGGGTTCCATCAACTTCCTGTACAACAACTGGCTGCAATTGGGCGGCAGCAGCGATGCCGACCTCTATGTCGCCAATATCAGCGGCAGCATGCTGCACAACGCCACTGACCTGACAGCACCTGGCCTGGTTGCCAGCGACACACTGGTAATCAACGTCAGCGGCAAAAATATCCAGTTTGATTCGCTCAACTACGGTATCCGCGAGCACTTTGCGGCGCTGGATTTATCGCCCAGCAACATCCTCTACAACTTTTACGAAGCCGAGCAGCTGACATTCAACTACGGCGGCTTCTGGGGCAATATCCTCGCGCCCAATGCCGATTTCACTTTCAACTCCGGCGACCTGAGCGGCCAGGTGATTGTGAAATCCTGGACTGGCGGCTGGGGTGCCCAGGCCAACCTGTGGGACGGTTTTTTCAACCCCCACAATCCACCCAGCGCCGAAGTGCCCGAAGCCAAGGGCTGGGCCCTGTCGCTGCTGGGTTTGATTGGCCTGGTGTTGCTGCGCCGCCGCCAGCGCGCTTAAACGCCACATAGCAACAAAAGCCGCCTTGCCTAAACCGCAACGCGGCTTTTTTTATAGGACGTGCCGGCGTTTAAAATGGCTCCAGGCCATTTTTATGGCACACCATCCACGGCTGTTATTGGCTACACTTGGCGCACCCCAGCCACCAACGTTCAAGGATTTTTATGAAAGCCGACAATATTCTGCACACCATTGGCAACACCCCCCATGTGCGCATCAACCGCCTGTTCCGCAGCGACATTGAAGTCTGGATGAAAGTGGAGCGCTTTAACCCAGGCGCCAGCATCAAAGACCGCATCGCCCTGGCGATGATTGAAGACGCCGAGGCCAAGGGCCTTATCAATAAAGACACAGTGATTATCGAACCCACCTCGGGCAATACCGGCATAGGCCTGGCACTGGTGTGTGCGGTAAAAGGCTATCGCCTGATCCTCACCATGCCGGAATCCATGTCGGTGGAGCGGCGCAAATACATGAAGGCCCTGGGCGCCGAGCTGGTGCTCACCCCCAAAGAGTTGGGCATGGGTGGCACCATCGCCAAGGCCAACGAACTGCTGGCGGAAAACCCCAATAGCTGGATGCCGCAGCAATTCAACAACCCCGCCAATGTGGAAGTGCACCGCAATACCACCGCCCAGGAAATCCTCGCCGACTTCCCCGCAGGCATTGATTACCTGATTACCGGCGTAGGTACCGGCGGCCATATCAGCGGTTGCAGTGAAGTGTTAAAAGCCAAATTCCCGCAGCTGCAAACCCTGGCGGTAGAACCGGAAAAATCGCCGGTGATCAGCGGCGGCCAGAAAGGCCTGCACCGTTTGCAAGGCATAGGAGCGGGTTTTATTCCCCAGGTACTCAATACCGAGACCCTCGATGGCACCCTCCTGGTCAGCGAAGAAGCCGCCTTTGATATGGCGCGCCAATGCGCCCTTAAAGAAGGGATTTTTGTCGGCATATCCTCCGGCGCCACCCTCGCCGCCGTCGCACAAAAACAGGCAGAGATGAAACCCGGCAGCCGCGTGATTATTTTCAGTTACGACACCGGCGAGCGCTATTTGTCGATTGAGGATTTGTTTTAAGTACCCCAACCCCCAGCCGCATCGCTTATTGCCCCACGCAAGGGGCCATGAGCGATGCCACCTGCATTTATAGATAAGCCCCCAAAATTGATTTGACGCAAATACGGCACCTATTACACCGGTAAAATTTACACAAAACTAACGCTGCCCCTGCGTTTTAGGCTCTATTGTCAGTCAAGCGATTACACCTGTTTCACTTTTATTATCCGAGCCTGTCACCATCCTATGCCTGTTCACCGCTTTATCGATAAAACCGAAAAATTTCTCTTGCGCGGGTTAAATAAATGCCTGCGACTA
>CAMLRI010000076.1 GCA_946482385.1 uncultured Cellvibrio sp. | reverse complement strand
GTCGATGACCTTGGCGGTGTCTTCCATCGACAGCGTGGTTTGGGTGACATAGGCCAGGGCGTCGGGATTTTTCACTACCAGTTCATCCACATCGGACTCGTCCTCCACCAGGTAGATGGCGCCGCCATTGCTGGTGTCGTACTGCCCCATAGTGCCTTCCACCTCCGGGTGGCCTTCGTGGCCGATGAGGATGCACTCTTTGCCTTCGCGGCTGTAATGGGTCACCTCGATATGCACCTTGGTCACCAGCGGACAGGTGGCATCAAAGATTTTCAGGCCGCGGTTTTCCGCCTCTTTGCGCACCGCCTGGGATACACCGTGGGCACTAAAAATCAGTATCACATCGTCGGGCACCTGATCCACTTCATCGACAAATACAGCGCCGCGCGAACGCAGTGAATCCACCACAAATTTATTGTGCACCACCTCGTGGCGCACATAGATGGGCGCACCAAACACATCCAGGGCGCGATCCACTATGTCTATAGCGCGATCGACACCGGCGCAAAAACCGCGGGGATTGGCGAGCTTGATTTGGGTCATGATCAGTGCACCTGTACAGGTTCGATTTTAACAATGGCCACTTCAAACAAAATATCGCGGCCAGCCAGGGGATGGTTGAAATCCACCACCACCACATCCTCGTCAAAGCGCTGCACCACGCCGGGCAATTCGGTTTTTTGCGCATCGGCAAACGACAGCATCAAACCCTCGCTCAGCTCCATATCCGGGCTGAACTGGCTGCGGGCGATTTCTTGGATATTGTTGGGGTTGCGCTGGCCAAAACCCTCTTCGGGCTTGATCAGCAAGGTTTTGTGCTCGCCCTCGTACATACCAAAGAGCGCTTTTTCAAAACCGGGCAGCAAATTGCCATCGCCTACGGTAAATACGGCCGGATCGCGCTCAAAATTGGTATCCACTATATCGCCGTTATCCAGTTGTAACGCAAAATGCAAAGTGACCCTTGTGCCCGGGCCTACAGCTAACTCACGCATCGGTTTCTTTCTCGCTTTTTTTGGCGGCGCCATTTTCGCCACCCATAAACATATCGGCCAACAACACCAGCGCCCCCAGGGTGATAGCCGAATCTGCCAGGTTGAACGCCGGCCAGTAGTAGTCCTGGTAGTGCACCACAATAAAATCGACCACATGGCCCAATAAGATACGGTCGTACAGGTTGCCCAGAGCACCGCCGAGGATAAACGCCAAAGCAAATGCCTCGCGCACCCGGTGCGCCGCCACGCGTTTGATCCACACCACCAGCAATACACTGGCAGCTATGGCTACCAAGGTAAAAAACCAGCGCTGCCAGCCGCCGGCATCGGCCAGAAAACTAAACGCCGCACCCGGGTTATAGCGCAAGGTGAAGTTAAAAAATGAGGTGAACACCTTGGTTTCGTTGTATGCAAAAACCGCCTCAATCCAGTGTTTGCTGCCTTGATCCAGCAACACCACCACCAGCGCCACCAAATACCAAAACCAGGGTTTGTGATAAGCCTTCTGAGCCATGGGGATTCCTTAAGCAAACTGGCGGGATTCACCCGCGCCATCAACGTTTTCCACACAGCGCAGGCACACACTGGGGTGAGCAGCATTGGCACCCACATCGGCGCGGTGGTGCCAGCAGCGCTCGCACTTGGTGTGGGCAGATTTACGCACCGCCAACTGCAAGCCAGGCAAGTCGGTCGCCTCGGCTTGGCTGGCAGCCGCCAAAGGCTGCAGGTGCGCGGTGGAGGTGATCAACACAAAGCGCAGCTCATCGCCCAACTGTTGCAGCTGCGCCAGAAGCGCCACATCGCAGTAGAGGGTCACTTCCGCACCGAGGGAGCCACCCACTTCACCGGCGGCGCGCTTGGCTTCCAACACCTTATTCACGGCCGTTTTAACCTTGGCCACCAGCTCCCAGTAATCATCGCCCCAGGAATCGGCGGGCTGCTCTGGCAGCGAGTACCATTCGGCGGTAAACACATGGGCATCGCGCGCGCCGGGCATCGCCTGCCAAATTTCATCGGCGGTGAAGCTGAGGATGGGCGCAATCCAGCGCACCAGGGCTTCGATCACATGGAAGAGCGCGGTTTGCGCCGAGCGGCGCGCCTGGGCGTCGGCCTTCACGGTGTATTGGCGATCCTTGATGATGTCCAGGTAAAAGCCACCCAATTCCACCACGCAGAAGTTATGCAGCTTTTGATAGATCAAATGCAAATCGTAGCGGTTGTAGCAGTCGATAATTTCCTGCTGCAGCTTGGCGGTTTGGCCCACAATCCAGCGATCCAACTGCACCATCTGCCCCAGGGGCAACGCATCGCTAGCAGGGTTAAAGCCCACCAGGTTGGAGAGAATAAAGCGCGCAGTATTGCGGATGCGGCGATAGGAATCGGCAGTGCGCTTGAGGATCTCGTCGGACACGCTCATTTCGGTGGAGAAATCCGTGGCGGCTACCCACAGACGCAGCACATCCGCGCCCAAATCGTTCATCACTTTTTGCGGCGGGATAACATTGCCGATGGACTTGGACATTTTGCGCCCTTGCGCATCCACGGTGAAGCCGTGGGTGAGCACAGTTTTGTAAGGCGGCACGCCGTGCATGGCCATGGAGGTTTTCAGCGAGGACTGGAACCAACCGCGATGCTGGTCGGAACCTTCCAGATACAAATCTGCCGGGAAGCGCAGGCCGGCGCGCTGCGCCAATACCGCGTAGTGAGTGACACCGGAATCGAACCACACATCCAGGGTATCGGTCACTTTTTGATAGCTGTTGGCATCGGCGCCAAGCAATTCTTTGGCATCCAGATCGAACCAGGCATCCATCCCATCTTGCTCAACTTTTTTCGCCACGGCTTCGATCAGGCGCGGCGTGTCCGGGTGCAAGTCCTGGGTTTCTTTGTGCACGAACAAGGCGATGGGCACACCCCAGGTACGCTGGCGGGAGATACACCAATCCGGCGAGCTGGCGAGCATAGCGTCTATGCGCGCACGGCCCCAATCCGGCACCCACTCCACGCCTTCCACCGCTTGCGCCACCTGCTCGCGCAGATGGTTTTTGCTCATGCTCACAAACCATTGCGGCGTGGCGCGGAAGATCAGCGGCGTTTTGGTGCGCCAGCAGTGGGGGAAGCTGTGGGTGATTTTACCTTGCGCCAGGAGCGCATTTTTTTCGATCAACAATTCGATAACTTTTTCATCGACTTTATACACGTGCTCGCCCGCAAAAATTTCCACACTGGGGCGATAGTAACCGTGGTCGTCGATGTAATTAAGCGTGCCTATGCCGTACTTCTGACCGACCGCAAAGTCGTCGGCGCCGTGGTCGGGCGCGGTGTGCACAAAACCGGTACCGGCATCGGTGGTGACGTGATCGCCGAGAATCACCGGCACCTGGCGCGCATAAAATGGATGTTGCAGCAGCAGATTTTCCAGCGCCGCACCTTGGCAGCGGCCGACGATCTGATGCTCGCCCAGTTTGGCGCGGCCGAGCACGTTGGTGAGCAATGCTTCCGCCATCAGCAGGCGCATGCCGTCCAGCTGCACCAGCACATAATCCACCTCGGCATTGGCGCTCACCGCCTGGTTGGCGGGCAGGGTCCATGGGGTGGTGGTCCAAATCACCAGGGCGATATCGCCGCTGCCGCTTAAACCTTGGATCTTGCTGGCCACTGCGGACTGATCGACAAAATTAAATTTCACATCGATGGAGAAAGAGGTTTTGTCCTGATACTCCACTTCCGCTTCGGCCAGGGCCGAACCGCCCACCACGCTCCAATAAACGGGTTTAAAACCGCGGTGCAAATGGCCGTTAGCGGCGATTTTGCCCAGGGCGCGGATAATGTCCGCCTCAAAGCGGTAATCCATGGTGAGGTAGGGGTTTTCCCAATCGCCCAGCACCCCCAAGCGAATAAAATCGGCCTTTTGCCCTTCCACTTGTTTGGCGGCATAGCTGCGGCACTGCTGGCGAAAACTTTTTACGTCGACCTTATCGCCGGCCTTGCCGATTTTTTTCTCGACATTGTGTTCGATAGGCAGGCCGTGGCAGTCCCAACCCGGCACATAGGGCGCATCAAAACCGCTCAGGGTTTTGCTTTTGACGATGATGTCTTTAAGGATTTTGTTGACTGCGTGGCCGATGTGAATATCGCCATTCGCATAGGGCGGGCCATCGTGCAGGATAAATTGCTCGCGGCCGGCGCGGGCCTGGCGGATTTGCTGGTACAGGTTGTTGGCTTGCCAGGTTTTCAGCATTTCCGGCTCGCGCTGGGCGAGGTTTGCCTTCATGGCAAATTCGGTGTTGGGCAGGTTTAACGTGGCTTTGTAGTCAGTCATCACAGTCAACTTTTAGGCTATGGATTGAAAATAGGTTTTGGCTTGGTTTATGTCGGTTTGCAACTGTTGTTGCAGCGCCTCTAGCGAGGCAAATTTTTGCTCGTCGCGCAGTTTTTGCAAAAAACGCACACGGATAGCAGCGCCGTAAACCATCCGGGAAAAATCGAACAGGTGCACCTCCAGCAGCGGCTTTTTATCGCCGGACACCGTGGGGCGTACACCCACATTGGCCACGCCCTGGTGCAGGCTGCCATCGGCGAAAGCAACGCTCACCGCAAATACCCCGTGCAAGGGCGAGCGGTAGCGGCGCAATTGCACATTGGCGGTGGGCACGCCCAGCTGCCGCCCCAATTGCTTGCCGTATACCACCCGGCCGCTGATCTCATAGGGCTTGCCCAGCAGGGCTTCGGCCCGGGCGAAATAGCCCTGTTCCAGCAACTGGCGAATGCGCGTACTGCTCACCCGCTCGCCATCCACTTGCAGGGTGCCGGTATCGGCAACGCTAAAGCCCGCTTGGTTGCCCAGCTGTTGCAGCAGCGCAAAGTCGCCGCGCCTGTCGCAACCGAAACGGAAATCATCGCCCACCACCAGGTGGCGAATACCCAGCCCCTGCACCAGGATTTGCTGCACAAAATCCTCGGCGGAAAGGCTGCGCAAATACTCGTTAAAGTGCAGGCAAAGCACCCGCTCTACCCCTGCCTGTTTTAGTGCCTGGAGCTTTTCGCGCAGGCGCATCAGCCGCGCCGGGGCCTGTTCGCCGGCAAAAAATTCATGGGGCTGGGGCTCAAACAAAATCACTACCGCGGGCAACTGCTGGGCGCGGGCCGCAGCGAGCAGTTGTTGCAGTATCGCCTGGTGCCCCAGGTGCACTCCATCGAAGGAGCCGATGGTCGCCACGCAGCCGCGATGCCAGGGGCGCAGGTTATGCAGCCCGCGAATCAGTTGCGGGGAGGCAGCGGTGGATGGGGACAGGTGCACGCGTACAAAATCCGGGTAGGCCAAAAAAGAGGCGTGAAGTATACAGGATGGCGCCCGGCTTTAGGCAGGCGCAGGCGGCATCAACATCAAGCAAAGCTGGGGGATTCGCTTGGGGCGAAGCTTAAGGATGGGCTTTAAAGTCCCGCAGGCGCACCCCCACCAGCAACAGCGCCAGCAGATAAGCCACCAAACCGGATACGCACACCACCGCCAGGCGGCCAATCCGCTCCAGGCTGTGCCAGTGCTGCCAGTCGCGCCACACCAGCAAAAAGCCCAGCAGCACCAGCGACATGGCCAGGTTGGCCACCCCATAGCGCAGCCATAGGCGCGGCCAGTGGCTGGCAGGCTGGTAGATTTGCTGCTGGCGCAGGCCGCGGTAGAGCAGCCAGGCATTCACATAAGCCGCCGGGGCGGTGGTGAGGGCCAGGCCCACATGGCCCAGGCTGACAAAATAGGCCAGAGGCAAGACTACCAGGGGTTTCATCAGGATATTGGCCACAATCGCCTTGATACCAATGCGCACCGGGGTTTTCATATCCTGGCGGGCAAAGTAGCCGGGCACCAGCACCTTGATCAGCATGAAAGCAAACAGCCCCAGGGCATAGGCCTTAAGGCTGTAGGCCGACATCAAAATGTCCGAGGCCTGCATCTTGCCGTGGTGGAACAGGGTGTAGAGGATGGGCTCCGCCAGGATCACCAGCGCCAGGGTTGCCGGCAGGGCGATAAGCACCACAAAGCGGATGGCCCAATCCAGGGTTTGGCTGAATTTTTCACCGGATTGCGCCGTGCTCTGGCGCGACAGGCTGGGCATAATCACCGTAGCAATAGCCACGCCGAACACCCCCAGGGGCAACTCCACCAGCCGGTCGGAATAAAACAACCAACTGACACTGGCATCGCCCAATTTGGTGGCGATGATAGTATCCAACAGCAGGTTGATCTGGCTGATGGACACCCCAAACAGCGCCGGCGCCATCAGCGCCAAAATCCGCTTCACCCCCGGGTCGGCCCAATCCAGCTTGGGCGATGGCAGCAGGTGGATGCGACGCAAAAACGGTAGCTGGAACAGCAGGGAAAACACCCCCGCCGCCAAAATACTCCAGGCCAGGGCATAGGCCGGGCTGGGGAAATAATCCGCCACCAGCAGCGCTGCCGCGATCATAAAAATATTGAGGAACACCGGCGTCACTGCCGGCACCGCAAAGCGGTCGTAGCTGTTCAGTATCGCACCGGCAAAACCGGTCAGCGAAATCAACATCAAATAGGGAAAGGTGATGCGCACCAGGTCGGTAAGCAAAGCAAACTTGGCCGGGTCGGACTCATAAAAACCAGGGGCAAAAATCAGCGACACCCCTGCGGCCCCCGCCACCCCCACCAGGGTGAATACCAGCAGCACCAAACCCAGGCTGCCCGCCACTTTATCCACCAGCGCCTTAACCGTTTCCCGCGAACCCTTTTCGCGGTATTCCGCCAAGACCGGGATAAACGCCTGGGAAAAGGCGCCCTCGGCAAACAGGCGGCGGAAAAAGTTGGGGATCTTTTGCGCCACGGCAAAGGCATCCATGGCGCCGCCCGCCCCCAGCACACTGGCCAGCACTATATCGCGGATCAACCCCAGCACCCGCGAGGTCATGGTCATGGAGCCGGTCAGCAGGCTCGAGCGCAGCAGGCTGGAGCGTTTAACCGGTTTATCGCTGGGGGGCACGTCAGACAAGGGCAAATCCTGTTAGGGGCAAAAAGAGGCGCATTATCACTGGAATCACCCAGCCATGGGTAGCCGCCCACAAAAAGCGTTGACAAGCCCCACCGCCAGCATTACTGTATAAAAAAACAGTATCAACACGAGGGCAACACCATGGCAGTAATCGCCGTTTGGCAATGTGATCGGGATGGCAGCATGTTCGAAGACAGAAAACTCGCAGAAGAGCACGACAAGTATTTGGAACTGGCCGCCAACATCACCCAGTTAATTGAAGACAATATCCCCGGCATCGACGACAAGTACAGTGAGGCCATTGGCCTGCTGCTGGCGCAAAGGCGCGAACTCTTAGCCAAGGCCTGCAAAGGCAAACCGGATGAGTTATTGCAGCCCTTCACCTATGAGGCGCCGCAAACCCTGAACAACAAGCAGGGCAAAACCGCAGCGGGCGACACAGACAATGTAGTGGCGCTTGCCGCCCACCAGTAACCCCATCGCAGTATGGGTTAACCGATCAATGGCCTCACCGCCATTGACAGCCCGCTGCGGCCAGGACGCCGATCCCCAGCCGGGCTGTTCTACAAATCGCTGTCACCACCAGCGGTTTGTTGCGTGAAGGGCGCGCTCCACACGCGCCAGCTTCCACAGTTCCCGCGCAAGGATGCACCATCGCCACGCCAGGATGCAGGTCAGCAGCCGCTTCAGCCACAGCCCTGCTGCCGGGAACCACCCTTTCACCACCGCACCCATTCCTTTAGGAACCTCAACAGGGGGCGGTGGCTTTTTATTCTCATAGTTTCACCCCCTAGCCCCAAGCCCCAAGGCCCCATACCCCAAGCCCCAACCCCCAAACCCCAAACCCCCCCAAAAAAATTTTACCATAAAAAAAAAAAAAAAAAAATTTAAATAAAA
>CAMLRI010000075.1 GCA_946482385.1 uncultured Cellvibrio sp. | reverse complement strand
TCGTTGTGGGCACCGCGCCGCGCCATGGAAAAAAATGGCCCTTCCACATGCACACCCAACACGCCTTTTATGCCAGCGGCAATAGCCTCGGCCACGGCTTTAACACCCGCCTGGTGCACCTCGCGGGTGTCGCTAATCAATGTTGGCAACAGCGATGTAGTACCCGTCGGCCTATGGCCGTCCAGCATGGTTTGAATAGCATTTACGCTGGTGTCATTGGTAAAAAATGCACCGCCACCACCATTCACTTGCAAATCAATAAACCCCGGCGCCAGTATGCCGCCTGCCATGGGCTTGCGCGCTATATCAGCCGCCAGCTCCGCTTCCGGCACCAGCGCTTCTATGGTGTCACCCGCCACTACCAAGGCATAATTTTGCAAAAATTCGCTGCCGGTAAAAATGCGCGCGCCCACCAATGCCTGTTTCATTTGCATACTCATCACCACCAGGGGCTCAACCCAAACCCCAAACTATAAACTGATAATAATATTGCGCTTGTGTAACACCCAGGCCACCAACCACAAAATAGCCACCATCAATAAGGCAAACAGCAGCGATGCCAAATAAGGGTCGGCCAGGGTGCAAAAAGCCGCGTAAAGCGCGCTATAAGCAGTGCCATCCGCAACGGGAATTAAATAAAGTGTGGTAGCCAGCAAGCCGGATAACACATAAATAAACAGCGGGTTTTTGCCAATAATTTCGAAGCAGCGATACGCGGGGCGCAACACCTTCATCAATACCGACTGTTCGATTTTTACCAACAGCAACAAGGCCAATATGGCCACACCACTGGTCAACAATACAAATGAACTGGTCCACAGGGATTTATTAATCGGAAAAAAGTAACTCCACGCTAAAGCCACCGCTATCAACAGCAATCCCGCCACCAATAATTGCCACAGGGCTTTAGTCTTATTTTCGCTCGCCAGCAACACGCGGATTGCTTCAAAACCAATCAGCACATTCACCACCGCAGGAATGGTGCTTAAAATACCCTCGGGGTCAAAAGCAATGCCCTTGCCCTGCCACAGGTGGTTAGCGCCCAGCAGCATCAGATCAAACTGTCGCACCAGGTTGTGCTGCAAACTGTAGGGGTCATCCGCGAGATTGAGTAGCGCCCAATAGCCCAGCAATAACCCCAGGCTAATCACTACACGAGCCCTAAAACCACAATACAAAATTACGAAAGCAGCCACACCATAGGCCAGGGCAATGCGCTGCAGCACGCCCATAATGCGCCACTCATCCAGGCTTTTGCTAAAGGGATAAGCAGAGAGCAAGACACCAATCACAAACAACAGCGCCACCCGCCGCAGAATTTTTTGCGCGCGCAAAGCGTGATTTAATTGGCTAAGGCCGCGCATGGCAAAATACATGGCGGAACCGACAATAAACAAAAAGAAGGGAAAAACAAAATCGGTAGGAGTAGCGCCGTGCCAATCAGCATGCAGCAGCGGCGCATACACATAATTCCAGGAACCCGGAGTGTTCACCAAAATCATCAGCGCGAGAGTTAAGCCGCGCATCACATCCAAAGCCAGGAACCGCTGTTTCACCACTTTATACCTCACAGGCTAATCGTTGGCGCTTCCCGGCTTTAATTACACAAAAATCAACGCAACAAGCATTGGCGATTATTTCCAATGGCGCAGCTTATGGCCTTTTATCGCGTAAAACAGAATGAATAAATAGCAGGGCAACATCATCCAATAGGCCGCTTGGCTATCGCCAGACACATGGGCCAACTGGCCATATACCAACGGCAGAAGCGCACCGCCGGCAATACCCATAATCAACAAAGCCGCACCTGTGCTGGTGTATTTACCCAAGCCTTCCAATGCCAAAGGCCATATAGACGGCCACACCAGAGCATTAGCAAACCCTAAAAGCGCAAGGAACATCACTGTATTGGGAACCACAGCTATGCCTGCCCAACCGAACAAAGCCGCTGCAATGTCTGTGTCTGTGGATGAACTCAAAGCAACCCCAAAGGTAAATGCCAGACCTAACACCGCAGAAAACAGCAAAGCCTTGGGTTGGCTTAAATACTTGGGAATGGCAACCACGCCGAGGATGTAGCCCAACACCATAAATGCCATGGTGTAGGAGGTCAGTGAACCAAAGTGCGCCACACCCAGGTTTTGGCCATAAAGGCCAATGGTATCGCCGGCAATTACTTCCACTCCCACGTAGGTAAACAGCGCTACAGCACCCAATACCGCCTGGGGAAAACGCAAAATGCCGAACTTATCCAGATCTTGAGAATCTGCTTGCGGCTCGGACTCCAATTGGGGTTCAGATAAAGGCGAAAAATGGATAAACGCCATCAATCCCACCAGCACAATCGCCATCAGGAAATAAGGAAACACCAAACGGGAAGACAATTCTTGCAAACGTTCGCTGCGCGCCACCTCATCCAGGCTTGCCAAGGCTTCCGCAGAAAATTGATCCATGCCCGTCAGAATCCAGGCAGTAAATACCATGGGCACAACCACGCCGGCGCTCTTGTTAACCAAGCCCATCACACTGATCCGCATGGCGGCACTTTCTCGCGGCCCTATACACACAATGTAGGGGTTAGATGCGGTTTGCAACAGCGTTAAGCCGCCGCCCAACACAAACAAGGCCAGCAAAAACAAGGGGTAATAGGCTGTCTTTGCTGCAGGGATAAACAAGATGGCACCCGCTGCCATCAACCCCAAACCCAATGCCATACCGCGCTTGTAGCCGACACGGCGCAAAATAGCGGCTGAGGGTAAAGCCAGTACGGTATAGGCAATATAAAACGCAAAGGTTACTAACAACGCCTGAAATTCGTTGAGATCGCAGGCGATTTTAAGAAACGGAATCAGTGAGCCGTTCAGCCAGGTAACAAAACCAAAGACAAAAAATAAAATCCCGATGATCAGCATGGGAATCATAATGGAGGATGGCTCGACACTCGCGCGACTAGCATTGGCATCATGGGTCATGGCAGTCATTCCTGAAGTGGTTGGCTCTAGCGTGTTATCGGTCATTATTATTGGCTTCCATTTAGTCTGAACTTATTTATAGGTGCTATGAACTTACTGTTGGGCTAATAACGGTTATTCATTCATCGCTGGCGCCGGCTGTTTGCGCAAACACTGCTGGGCGTAATACACAGCACCGAATTCTGGTTGGTTCAAAGCCGGGGATAAATTCGCCACCATGTCGGCATCCATCCAGGGCAGCAGGCGCGGCGCCAGGCCGCCAATAATTGCCATGCGGCCAGGGTTGGTCGCCCACAGCTTGCGCGCCACACCGCTCATATAGGCGGCGCCCTCTTGCACTATCTTCACTGCCACGGCATCGCCGGCATCGGCGGCATCCACCACAAAAATGGCAAAACGGGCATAGTCACTGGATTTGGCGCCACAGAGTTTGTCGATAATTTCCAACCCCTTGGCCTGCAAAAAATTTTCAATAGCCGGGCGCATGCTGGTTTGCGGCCCCAGGTCATCAGTCGCCAGTAAAATAGCTTTAATGGCTTCCAACCCCAACCAGGCACCACTGCCTTTATCGCCCACGGGAAAGCCGTGGCCGCCAATAAATAATTCCTGTGCATTCACATAAGCGTAGCCGCAGGAGCCTGTGCCAGCGATCATCACCGCACCTTCGTCGCGGTTGTGGGCCCCCAAACAGGCGATGTGCAAATCGGTGGTGAGAAACATTTGTTGGAAAGGGTGATGCCAGGAGTTCATCACTTGATAAAGGCTGGGCACATTCACCCCCGCCAGGCCGACACCGGCGATTAACCGGCCCACCTCAGCGGAAGATAAGCCCGCCTCTTGCGCGGCCAGCTCGGTAGCCGTGCGAATGGAATCTTTGGCTTGCTGTACGCCGTGGAAAGGGTTGGCAGGGCCGCCGACACCTGTACCTAACACCTGTTGGTCAGCGGTCATGATGCGGGCACGGCACTTGGTGCCACCGCCATCAATTCCTATGTACAAGTTTTGTTCGCCAACAGGCTTTCCCATGATCAACCTCTTATCGTTGTTACGCCAAGCATCAGCCACACAAAGCCGACTCTGCGCCAATCCACAGCACCAATCTGCTCAGATTATCAAAACCGCGAATCCTCTCATAACCAAAAGCAATTAGCCTTAAAAAAACGGTTAGTGCTCCGCAGAGCACTAACCACAAGACCACTACTACAGCTCTAGAGAACTCATGCCCCATGAGACCAGCAAACACGGAGAATTGTTTGCCGGTATTCACTGGACATTGTTAGATTACGCTCACGAGACAACGTTGTCAAACTAATTTAAAAAATACTTTTTTAGCAGGCAGAATTGTCATCAACAGTCCACTCATTGCGATAAACAGTTACCATGGGGTGCAAAATTAAGCGCGCAACGGCGGATAAACTCCCGTACTTTGTGTCGCTCTGCCTGTGCCCCTACAGTCTTTGTATCCTGCACAAGCCCCTCAGGAAACACACCATAACCAGCCAGCAAGCATGCCCAGGATTCCGGCTGATAATAGCGCGCTATACCCTGGCGCTCCACTTCAGCCACCACATCACCTCCGGCCAACCAACAATTTAAAATCGCCGCAAGAGATTCCGACAGATTGGAATTGGCGCCATTTGCCTGCCAGTATTCACTATCGCGTCGGGAACTTACCCGGTAGTGACACACAATATAATCGCGCACTCCTTCAAAGCGTCGATTAATTTTTTCGTTAAATTCATCGCGATATTGGCTGCCAAACCCACCGCGCTCATAGGCTTGAATAAAACCGGTTATCGTTTCCTGCACCAAATGCAGCGCTGTTGCTTCCAGCGGTTCAATAAAACCTTGCGCCAAACCAACAGCCAAACAATTGCGATGCCAATGCCGCTCCACCCGCCCGACCTTCATATTCAAATGTCGCACAGGTACATCTGCATCCAACAGGCCCAAGTGGCTGCGCAACTCATGCTCCGCCTGATCCGCAGAGCAAAAAGCAGAGCTATATACATAGCCATTACCGTAGCGATTAGTGAGTGGAATTTTCCACGCCCAACCGCTGCTTAATGCTGTTGCACAGGTTTCCGGGGGAATATCCGGGGTGATAGGAGTTGGCGCCACTACCGCGCGATCATTGAATAAATTATTGGCAAAGCTAACAAACGGAACCCCTAGTTTTTTTTGCAACAATAAGGATGCAAAGCCAGTGCAATCTATAAAAAAATCTGCCGCAATCTGGTCGCCAGATTCCAATATCAGCGCAGTAATATCACCTTGCTCATTGCGCCGTATATCAACCATTTTGGCCGAGTGATGCACAACGCCAGCAGCCCCAGCCTTGGCGGCCAAAAACTTGCCCAATAAACCCGAATCAAAGTGATAGCCATAAGCCACCTCTAGCGGAAAGCTTTCCACCGCCTTTGGCCCCAAACCTTGCACTGCCAGTTGTGATGCCAGAAAGAACTGATCCGGGTGCGCATCTACATCCATTCCCTGGCGACGCAAGTGACAATGCTTAAAAAAGCTGGCAGTAGTAAAAACATCGGATTGCGCAGGAAACGGATGAAAGTATTGCTCAAAACCAGGGCGTACAGACCAATCCACAAAGCGAATGCCATTTTTAAATGTGGCATTACAAGCTGGCATCCACTCGGACTCGTCAACACCTATAGTGTCAAAAAACAGTTTTAGCTGAGGCGTGGAGCCTTCGCCTACGCCGATAATCCCTATTTCCGGGGATTCCAATAATTCAATCGACACTCCCTGATTTTGCCAACGCTTTGCCAACAGGTTGGCAGCCATCCAACCCGCCGTACCGCCACCAACAATTAATATTTTTTTCGGCATCTGCGAGTTAGTCATAAGAATTCCGATATTTCACAACAATTAATTTTCATTAAAGCAGCCCCTGTTCCCGCGCCACCCGATGAAACCCGCTCAGCCATTCGCGATGACTGGGCAATTGCCTGCTCAACAATGCTGCTTTTTTCTGTTGCTCCATGGCTATCATTTTGGCACGTTCCTGATCGACCAGAGGAACACTGGGTTGCTGGGTAAAAAAGTGCATGCCATAAAGCACATACAAATAATTTTCCACATCAAAAACTTCGTATTTACTAAAAAAATCCTGACGCTTGGGCGGCAGCTTTTTCCAAATAGCTAAACGCTGCTGTAACTCCTCCGAAATACCTTCCCGCAAGCGGTTATCAACCCAGAAACGACTGTCATCCCTGTCGGAAATACAATAGTGAAGCTTCACAAAATCTATAACTCGCTCCCACACATAATTTAACAAACGGTTATAACGCAACCGCAACGGCGCTATGTCATCAAGAGTTTTAGGGAAACTTCGCGCTAAATATTCCGCCGAAAAATCCGTCACCAGAATTGAAGTTGCCTCCAGTGGCTCGACAAAGCCCTGGGCCAGCCCCAAAGCAACACAGTTATACGCCCAAAACTCGCTGCGGTAGCCTACTCGCATAGAGATTTTGCGCGGCGATAGCTTTTCTGTATCCATCCCCAAGTAATTCGCAAAAGTCACCAATGCTTCGCTATCGCTCATATGTGCGTCGGAATAAACAAAACCTGTGCCACGCCGCTCCGTTAAGGCTATATCCCAAATCCAGCCCGCACTGTGGGCTGTAGCCAAGGTATAAGGTGGAATTTCATCTTCAGACCGAATGGGAACTTGTAAGGCTAAGGCTGTGTTGGTTAACAACTGGCTGGATTTATCCACAAAACCAACACCCAACTCCTGGGCAATCAATAGCGAATGAAAACCACTGCAATCCACATAAAAATCAAATACCAGTTCTTCACCTGCGGCAGTGATTAACGCCTCTATGGCGCCATCACTGCGGCGACGCGCCCGCTGGATGGTAGCCATCTGGTGAACCACACCAAATTTCTCAATAGCATTTTTAGCCAATAGTTGGGCGAATTTTTTCGCATTTAAATGGTAGGCATAGGTGGCCTCCCCCTGGTAGGGAAGCGATGATATTTTCTTGGGGCAACGCTGCGCATTACAAATTGCTTCCTGTACACCCACAATTTCCGCATAAGAGGTATCAGCAACACTCGACAGCCATAATGGCGTCAGGTCTTGACCTGCAGCGAATGGCGAATCGAATGGATGATAATAATAATTGGCCCGACCCGTTTGCGGTTTCATCCAATCAATAAACTTAATACCCTGCTTGAAGGTGGCATCGCAACTGGCAATAAACTCGGCCTCGCTAATACCAAAGCGCTGCAAAGACTGGCGAATGGCCGGCACAGTGCCCTCCCCCACCCCAATAATCGGGATGTCGGGCGATTCTATTAGCACAATCTCTATATCAGGATTGCTACTGAGCTCACAGCCAAGATGGTTAGCCGCCAACCAGCCTGCTGTGCCACCGCCAATAATTGCAATGCGATTTATATTCATTATATGGCCCCGTTAACGGCAATATTTCCAATAAAAAAGCCCAGCAAAGGCTGGGCTTTTTTATTTTTCAAATTCTAATCTAAATTAGAATTTGAAGTTGGCGCCCAGCATGTAACGCGATTCGCCCACGAAGTTCCAAGCTGGGTAACCCAGTTGCAACTCGGCTTGGATAGGCGCACCTGCAGGTGCTACACCATACTGCACACTGTCTTCTTCCAGCAGGTTAACGGCTTCGAAGGTAACACTGAGCATATCGGTGGCATTCCAGCTAAAGCTCAAATCCAGGGAACCAAAGTCATCGTGCATGCGATGGCCGTAGAAGCCACTTTCACGAATCATGAACTTCGAACGCCAGTTGTAAGCGGCACGCGCAGAGTACACATCGTTTTCCCAGTAGCCCACCAGGTTCAAACTGTCTTTTGATGCTTGGGTAAACACCCCCAAACCGTCAATGTAGTTTTCAGCTGGCGCATTGCCATTGGTGTAAGTGTAGTTGATTGAGGTACCAAAACCATTGTCAAAGGCGTGGGTCCATTGCAGCTCCAAACCATCAACTTCACCACCACCCAGTTGCCCAAATGCGTGATGGAAGCCGTGC
>CAMLRI010000074.1 GCA_946482385.1 uncultured Cellvibrio sp. | reverse complement strand
CGCTCAGAGGGCGAAACTGCACCTGGGTGATGGACACCCGCAGCGCCTGGCGCTGGGCATCCTGCAGGGCAACGGCGGTGATCACCTGGTGGCAGCGGCCGGACAGGCGGCGCAACATCGCCAGGGCATGGTCGCGGTCGCGGGGTTTTTCCAGTATTTCGCCCTCGAACAACCCCAGGGTGTCGGCACCCAGCACAGGTGCCAATGGCAGGCCCAGGGCCTGGAGCGCGGCATAACCGGCCGCAGCTTTTTGCTGCGCCAGGCGCTGGGCATAATCAAGCGCCGCTTCGCCGGGCGCTGGCTGCTCGGGCACGGACACAGGGATCACCTCATGGGCTACACCTATCTGGCGCAACAGCTCGCGCCGGCGCGGCGATTGGGATGCGAGATAAATCGAGGGCAACGGCATAGGAATCCCCGCTGTTTAGAGTAACTGGTAGCGGTGACAGAGCCGATCCAACCACAGCAGGCAGAGCGGCCACAGGAGGGCGCTGGTTAACGCCGGAAAAAGAAAAGAAATACCACCAAAGGAGCGGCCGGCCATGGTTTGCACCCAAATATCGGTCAGCTGCGCTATACCCACCAGCACATAAACCCAACAGGCCTGCTTCCAGAGGGGGAAGTTGCGCACCCGCTGGTAAGAAAGTTGACAGATGTAAGCCACTATCACCAGCCCCAGACTGTGCTGGCCAAAGGGCACACTTTCCAGCAAATCCTGGAACAGGCCCACCAGGCACACAAGCACCAGGCTGGCATTGAGCGGCATGCTAAGCATCCAGTAGATGGCCACCACCAACACAAACTCCGGGCGCCACCACTGCCAGGCAAAGGGCAAGGGATATACCGACAGGATCAGTGCCAGCAGGTAGCTCAGGCACATTAGCAGCCACAGGCCCAGGCGCGAGTTAGCCAACATCAGTGGCCACTCCCCTCGGCAGGCAGGGGTTTGCCCCCCGGCTGCTGCGGCGTTTCACTGCGCTGTTCAAACACCAATAGCAGGTGGCGGCTGCGATCCAGACGCGCCATGGGTTTGGCCACTACGGTGAGAAATGCTTTGCCCGGGTCGCGCACCACCTGGGTAACCTCCGCCACCGGATAACCCACTGGGAAGCGCTCCCCCAGGCCGGAACTGACCAGCAGGTCGCCCTCGCGGATATCGGTATTGGTGGATACATGGCGCAGGCTGAGGCGGTTAAGGTCGCCCGAACCCTCGGCAATGGCGCGCACCCCGTTGCGGTTTACCTGTACCGGAATCGCATGGGTGGAATCGGAAATCAGGAGTACGGTGCTGCTTTCGGGGCTGACTTCAACCACCTGCCCCATCAGGCCAAAGGCATCCAGCACTGGCTGGCCTTTGAACACCCCTACCTGGCTGCCGCGGTTGATGGTGACCTTATGGCTGAGCGGGTTGGGCGATACACCGATCAGTTCGGCAATCAACACACTGTCTTGCAACAATTCACTGGCGTTGAGCAACTGGCGCAAGCGCACGTTTTCCGCCGCCAGTGAGGCCAGCTGCTGGAGTTTGCGCTGGTGGATCAGCAACTCGGTTTTAAGGGTTTCGTTTTCCAGCTGCAGGTCAGCGCGCGACACAAATAAACCTTTGCGCCAATCGTTGACGCGGCGGGGAATATCGGTGAGCTGGTAAAAGGGGGTGACCAGGAAGGAGAGCTTTTCGCGCACCGGGTCCAGGCGGTCGGTGTAAAGGCCGGCCACTACCAGGCCCATCATCAGGAAGATGAGCAAAAACGCACGCAGACTGGCCGAGGAGCCTCGGGAAAATAGCGGTTTGATGGTGGTATCTCCCGTCAAACCGGGGCAGCGCTAGCACCCTAATGGCACTGGCACTGCTCCGGCGAAACTTAGGACGAAAGCAGGTCCATATTGCGCTTGTCGCTCATCTCCAGCGCCATGCCGCCACCGCGCGCCACACAGGTGAGCGGGTCTTCGGCCACGATAAAGGGCAGGCCAGTTTCATTGGAGAGCAAGCGGTCGATATCGCGCAGCAAAGCGCCACCACCGGTCAACACCACACCGCTTTCGGCGATGTCCGAAGCCAATTCAGGTGGCGATTGTTCCAGGGCGCTTTTCACCGCCTGCACTATGCCGGCGAGGGGGTCTTGCAGGGCTTCCAGGATTTCATCGCTGCTCAGGGTAAAGCTGCGCGGTACACCTTCCGCCAGGTTGCGGCCGCGCACATCAATTTCGCGGATTTCACTGCCGGCAAACGCACAGCCGATCTCCTGCTTGATGCGCTCGGCAGTGGCATCGCCAATCACGCTGCCGTAGTTGCGGCGCACATAGTTCACAATCGCTTCGTCGAAACGGTCGCCACCAATGCGCACGGAATCGGAATAGACCACACCATTGAGGGAGATAACCGCGATCTCGGTAGTGCCGCCGCCAATATCCACCACCATGGAACCGCTGGCTTCCGATACCTTCAAGCCGGCGCCAATCGCCGCCGCCATAGGCTCTTCAATCAGGCGCACTTCGCGCGCACCGGCACCCATGGCCGATTCGCGGATTGCGCGCTTTTCCACCTCGGTGGACAAACAGGGAACGCTGATCAGCACACGGGGGGATGGGTTGAACCAGGAATTTTCGTGCACCTTGCGAATGAAGTGTTGCAACATCTTTTCGGTGACCTGGAAGTCGGCAATCACACCATCTTTGAGCGGGCGGATGGCCGTGATATTACCCGGGGTGCGGCCGAGCATGCGCTTGGCCTCCACACCTACGGCCTCCACAATTTTGGTGCCGTTGTGGTGGCGGATGGCAACCACTGATGGCTCATTGAGCACTATGCCGCGGCCGCGGACATAAATCAGTGTATTGGCGGTACCCAGGTCGATAGAGAGGTCGTTGGAGAAAGCCCCACGCAGAAGTTTTAGCATGACGAACTAAGCCTTATAAAAACTGTTTTTGTAAAAGGAATTCGGAGCGCATCTTGGCTGGCGCTACAGCCTTATCGCTCCCTGACAAATGTCCAATCCTGCGGCCAGCGGCACTGGTCGACGCAAGTTGTTACCCTGGCCAACGCAAAAAGTTCCGCCAAGTTTTTAAAGCCGAGCAGTATAAGTGAATTTTTGCTTTTTATCTGAGTTAAATCACAACCAAAACGGAATTTTCTGCCCTTTTCGATTCCGTTATCGGGGCCTCCACACACGGCCAATGACTCACACCGGCAATCAGCGCGCATAGGGATTCAGCGAAAAGCGCAAGTGTGATACCTTGGGCGCCCATTTTTGTGGGCGGTTTTTGGGGCCCAAAACCCAGCCGCCCAGCTTGTCCGCGCAGCATCTTCCTTGCGCCTATTCCCAATCCGGATGATGGAGTTACCCCCATGGCTGTAGACCGTTCCGATATCGCCAAACTGGCCAAGCTGGCGCGTATCCAGATCAGCGACGCCGCGGCAGATGAAGCCGCCAAAAGCATTTCCGATGTACTGGCACTGGTCGATCAACTGCAAGCGGTGAATACCGATGGCGTATTGCCCATGGCGCACCCCCTCGATGCCGTGCAGCGATTGCGCGCCGATATAGTCACCGAGCCCAACCAGCGCGAGCAATTCCAGGCCATTGCCCCCGCCACCCAGGACGGCCTCTACCTGGTACCACAAGTTATTGAATAAAGCCTGCCCGCCACCTGAAGGCGGCATGCCATACCCATATTGACCGGCGCCCTGCGGCGCCCGCCCCCAGGGGCGATGATCAGGAACCGACCCATGCATCAATTCACCATTGCCCAACTGGTACAAGGCCTGCGCAACAAGGACTTTTCCAGTACCGAAGTTACCCAGCACTACCTGGATCGCATAGCGCGCCTGGATAGCACCTACAACAGCTACATCACCGTCACCGCAGATATTGCCCTGCAACAAGCAGCCGCCGCCGACCAGCGCCTGGCCGCCGGCAATGCCCCGGCACTGTGCGGTGTACCCATAGCCCACAAGGATATTTTTTGTACCACCGGCGTGCGCACTTCCTGCGCCTCCAAAATGCTCGATAAATTTATCGCGCCCTACAACGCCACTATCGTGGAAAACTATTTAAATGCCGGCGTAGTCATGCTGGGCAAAACCAATATGGATGAGTTCGCCATGGGCTCCTCCAACGAAACCAGCTGGTACGGCCCGGTAAAAAACCCCTGGGCGACCGACTGCGTACCCGGCGGCTCCTCCGGCGGCTCTGCAGCAGCCGTAGCGGCACACCTGGCGCCCGCCGCCACCGCCTCGGATACCGGCGGCTCCATTCGCCAGCCGGCTGCGCTCTGCGGGCTCACCGGCATCAAACCCACCTATGGCCGGGTATCGCGCTGGGGCATGATCGCCTACGCCTCCAGCCTCGACCAAGCGGGCATACTGTCGCGCACCGCCGAAGACGCCGCCTTGCTGCTCAACAACATGGCCAGCTACGACGCCAAGGACTCCACCTGCATTGAGCGCGAAGTACCCGACTACACCGCCGACCTCAACCAACCCTTGACCGGTTTGCGCATAGGCGTGCCCACCGAATATTTTGGCGAAGGCCTCAACCCCGAAACCGCCGCCCATGTCGAGGCGGCCATCAAGGTTTACGAAAAGCTCGGCGCCAGCATCCACAGCATCAGCCTGCCGCACACCCACCTGGCGGTGCCCGCTTATTATGTGATTGCACCGGCAGAATGCTCTGCCAACCTGTCGCGTTTTGACGGCGTGCGCTACGGCCACCGCTGCGACAATCCCAAGGATTTAAATGACCTTTACATGCGCTCGCGCAGCGAAGGCTTCGGCGCCGAAGTGAAGCGCCGCATACTGGTGGGCACCTATGCGCTGTCTGCCGGCTACTACGATGCCTACTACAGCAAGGCGCAAAAAATTCGCCGCCTGATCAAGCAGGATTTTGTCGACGCCTTCCAACAGGTTGACGTCATCCTCGGCCCAACCTCGCCCTCACCCGCCTTCCAATTTGGTTCCAAAACCAAAGACCCTGTCGCCATGTACCTGGAAGACATCTACACCATCGCCACCAACCTGGCAGGCCTACCCGGCCTGTCCATTCCCTGCGGCTTGGTAGACAACAAACCGGTTGGCCTGCAATTGATTGGCAACTTCTTCGCCGAAGCCCAACTGCTCAATGTGGCGCACCAATTCCAGCAAGCCACCGACTTCCACCAACAAACTGCCCCCGGCATTGAATAAGAGGACGCAGATGATGCAATGGGAAACTGTTATAGGGTTGGAAGTTCACGTACAACTCGCCACCAAAACCAAAATTTTCTCCGGCGCCAGCACCGCCTTTGGCGCTGAGCCAAACACCCAAGCCTGCGCTATTGATTTGGCACTGCCCGGCACACTGCCATCGCCCAACGCCGAAGCCTTCCGCTTCGCCACCATGTTTGGTTTGGCGGTGAACGCAGAAATTGGCAAACGCTCAGTATTTGAGCGCAAAAATTATTTTTATCCCGATTTGCCCAAAGGCTATCAAACCACCCAGCTGGCGGAGCCTATTGTCGGCGCCGGCTATGTCGACCTGGAACTGGAAGGCGGCCGCACCAAGCGCGTGCGCATCCACCATGCCCACCTGGAAGAAGATGCGGGCAAATCCCTGCACGAAGATTTTGCCGGCATGAGCGGTATAGATCTAAACCGCGCCGGTACGCCACTGATTGAAGTGGTCACCGAACCGGATATGCGCAGCGCCGAAGAAGCCGTTGCCTTTGCCAAAAAATTGCACTCCATAGTCACCTCGCTGGAAATTTGCGATGGCGATATGAGCCAGGGCTCCATGCGCTTCGACGTGAATATTTCCGTACGCCCCAAAGGCCAGGAAAAATTCGGCACCCGCACCGAAACCAAAAACCTCAACTCCTTTAAATTTATGGAAGAGGCCATTGCGCTGGAAGTAGAGCGGCAAATCGACATACTGGAAGACGGCGGCAAAATTATTCAGGAAACCCGCCTCTACAACGGCGACACCAAAAAAGCGCGCAGCATGCGCAGCAAAGAAGACAGCAACGACTACCGCTACTTCCCCTGCCCGGACTTGCTGCCCGTGATCCTCGATGATGACTACATCGAAACCGTGCGCCAACAAATGCCGGAATTACCTGAGGCAAAACGCGCGCGTTTTGTCGATCAATATGGTTTGAGCAGCTACGACGCTGGCCAGATCACCATGGATAAATTCAGCGCCGCTTTCTTTGAAGCCTCAGCCAAAATATCCAATGAACCAAAGCTCACCGCCAACTGGATTATGGCCGACCTGGGCGCCTACCTGAACCGCACCGAACAGCGCATCGACCAGTCGCCAGTAACGCCCGCGCTCCTGGCCGGCCTGGTGGTGCGCATCAAAGATGGCACCCTGTCGAGCAAAATTGCCAAGCAAGTGTTTGAAGCCATCTGCAACGGTGAAGGCGACGCCGACAGCATTATCGAAAGCAAAGGTTTAAAACAGGTTTCCGATACCGGCGCCCTGGAAAAGATCATTGACGACATAATCGCGGCCAATGCCGCCCAGGTGGAAGGCTACCGCGCCGCCGACGAAGCCAAGCGCGGCAAAATGCTCGGCTTCTTTGTCGGCCAGGCCATGAAGGCCTCCAAAGGCCAGGCCAACCCGCAAGCGCTGAATGAACTGTTAATCAAAAAACTGAATGGCTAATCCCTCACCCGCCTCCCTTTGGCAAAGGGAGGCGCTGACTCCTCACTGAATTATCTTTAACAGGGAGTCGCCCCCTTTGTAAAAGGGGGATCGAGGGGAATTCAAACAAGTAATTAGAGAGAATGTAAAATGAGCCTACGCAAAGACAAAGAAAAAGTCCTCGGTGAAACCTTCGACGAAGCACGCATCAAAACCTTCCTCGAATTTACCGCTCCCACCGGCATCAACGCCGATTTCCACCTGCTGGAAAAAGCCTATCGCGGTATGCGCGGGGAAAACTTCGGCACCTTCGTGCGCTTGTTTATTGAGGCTGGGCGCGATCTCAATGCCATAGGCCCCGAAGGAAAAACTTTTTTGCAAACCATCAAAACCCATCGCAATGGCGAAGAGTATGCGCAAGCATTGGAAGCTGCTGGCGCCAAATAAATCGAGCGCAAACCAGCAATAAAAAACGGGGCTCAAGGCCCCGTTTTTTATTGCGCATTACTGTTATTCGTTAGGAACCAATTCCAGCTCTACGCGGCGGTTTTGCTCGCGGCCAGCGGGATTATCATTGCTGGCGATTGGGTAGCGTGAACCGTAACCGTAAGCCTGAATACGCGCACTGGCGACTTTTTGGCTGCGCAGGTACATGGCAACACTATCAGCGCGACGCTCGCTCAGCGGCTGGTTAATGCTGTCGCTACCAGTTGAATCTGTGTGGCCAGTCACGCGAATAGAAGTCTTATTGAACTCGGCCAATACCTTGGCTACAGAATTGAGCACCGGGAAGAAGTCCGAGCGAATATCGGCATTACCGGAAGAGAAGGTAATATTGCCCGGCATGATCAGGTAAAGGTTATTGCCTTCGCGTCTTACCTGCACACCTGTGCCCTGCAACTCTGCGCGCAACTTGGCTTCCTGGCGATCCATATAGTTACCTACACCTGCACCCACAGCACCACCAATAACAGCACCCTTCAAGGCGCGCTCGCGGCGATCTTTGGCGTTATCGCCCGTTGCTGCACCCAGCACGGCGCCGGCAACAGCGCCTATACCGCCGCCTTTTACTGTTTTACTGGTTTTTTGTTCACCAGTGTAAGGGTCAACGGTGGTACAACCGATCATGGAAACACTTAACAGCAGTGCAATAATATATTTCATGGCAATTTTCCTCTTTGAGTAAAACTTATCAGCAATGCCATAAACCCATTATGGCTTATAGCAAAGCATCCTTTATTCAATCTGATTGTAAAATCATCAACATCAGAGAACTGAATGGGGGCATTTTTGTTGCCATTCACTGAATAACAACTGAACCCTGGTTGAGCTGGCATATTAGGCCAGAGGCTGCAACAATGCACCTCTATATTAGCTGGCAAATGTC
>CAMLRI010000073.1 GCA_946482385.1 uncultured Cellvibrio sp. | reverse complement strand
GCCATCGGCCGTTGATGCACCGGCCACATCCAAACATTTTTCGCTATTGCGGTTCACCAAGCGGTAGCGGCCCGATCCCGCTGCCTGGAAGCGGAACAACTGGTTGTGGCTATTGGCCGCCGTCCACAGCATCAGGTTGGCGCCATTGGCGGTGGAGAAAGAATCCACATCCAACGCCAAGTTAGTAGCATTCACTGGCGATATGCGGTGCCACACGTCATCCACACGGGTAATCACAAATTTCTGGCAGTTGTTATTTAACCAGCTCCACTGCTGCACATTAGTGCCTGCCGCTGTGCCGCAATTGGCCACATCCAGGGCTTTACCACTGTGCGCCGGTGTAATGCGGTAGGTGCCATTGGCAATTCGCACATTGTTATCGGATTTCAGCGAAAAGTTGCGGCTAAACACCGGCCAACCATTGGAGAAAGTCATTTGCAACAAATCCAAACGCGCCGGCCAACCGTTGGCAGTAGTGCCATCGTAATAATGGATGGATGCCAGATGTTGGCCATTGTTGTAGTAATAACCAAAATGGCCTGGGCCAATGTAATTGCCCTCAGACGCCATCACCGTACTGCCACCATAATTCCACAAGCTCACGCCGTTTTTATCCAGGAATGGCCCGGTGGGGCTGGTGGAGCGGCCAGTCACTACATAATAAGTGCTGTTGCTCCCCTGGCAGCATTCGCCCAGGTTCACAAACATATAGTAATAACCGTTAATGTATTTCACCTGCGCCGCTTCAAACTCGTGCCAGTTATAGCTGTTACCCACCACCGGGTAGCGGGTGCTATTCAGCAGCAGGCCGGTATTGGGGTTAATCTGCCGCACAAAAATGCCTGCGTAGTGGGAACCGTACACCATCCACACATTGCTTTGCGCATCGCGGTACAGGCCAGCATCAATGGTATTTACCGGCTGGCCACCCAGGGTGCCTTCATCCACGGTGGAAACCACCATGCCCAAATCTTGCCAGTTGGGGTTATTGAGCGAGTTGGTCACCATCACCCCAATCGCCGAACGCATACCGGAAGTGGATGAAAAAACGGAATAGTACAAATAAAACTTGCCGTTCATTTCAATCAAATCCGGCGCCCAAAAGTTGCCGTCAAAACCCGGCACCTTGCTGTTAATCCAGCTGGGAAAAGTATTGGCCGGCACTGGCGATGGCCCGCGCTGCCAATTCACCAAATCGGTGGAATAAAGCGCGTTAATAGGAAAGTTACTGGCGCCACCACCAGTACCAAAGGTCCAGTAGGTATTGCCCTCTTTCACAATGGTGGAGGGATCGTGAATATCGGTAGTGCCATTTAGGGTGATGGCAGAAGCTTGATAACAAAAAAAACATGCCATCAACATGGCAGAAAATTGAAGTAACACTCGCGCTGTTTTACACATAAAAATACCCTTCGTTATTAATTATCATGGGGCTAGCAGTTTAAAAAAATCCCCCGCCATTACTGGCGGGGGGTTAACACCAGGCCAAAATTTCTGGCCTTTACACTTGCGGGGGGCAAGATTTAGAACTTCAAGCGTGCGCCCAAAGCAATAGTGCGGCTATACAGTGCGGAACCGAAGTTGTTGGTGGTTTCGCCATTTTTGCCGTAGTAACTTTGGTAAATTTCCTCGGTCAGGTTGGTGCCATCCAATGTAACTGTCAGGCTTTCGTTAACATCGTAAGATACTTGCAGATCCAAACTAGACTCTGGTTTTCTCCACATTTCCAGTGGGTTGGCAAACAAAGGGGCTTCGTAGTTATTTAGGAACTCACTGCGCCATGAATAAGAAAGACGCACACCCACATCATAGTTGTCGTAAGCCAACACTACGCTGTAAGACTCATCGGAAACACCAAACAAATCTGTCTTTTTAATATCAGTGATTTCACCAGCCGAGTTGGTCACAGGTGTGGTTTGCGATGATTCCAGCGAGGTATAGCTGGCCTGCACACCAAAGCCATCCAAATAACTCGGCAAATTGTTCGGGAACCACACAGCACCCAACTCAAAACCACTCAGCTCACCATTAGAAGCGTTGTACGGCTGGCTAAGTACATAGGTTCCCATGCCACTGCCATCAGGCTTGGGGGCTTGAATTTGGCGACGGAAATCAATGACAAAACCTTCAATTTCGCGCTTGAACAAAGTTCCATAAAGCGAACTGCTATCGGCAAAGTACCACTCCAACGAGAAATCGTAGTTTTGCGATTCAGTAGGTTTTAAATTTGGGTTTCCGCCACTTGCTGTACCATAGCCGATATTGGTCACATCTTCGTTGTAACCAATGTTGGCATTCAGTTGGGCAAATGCGGGACGACGCAAGGTTTCGGTATAGGCAATGCGGGATAACAGATTGTCTGTCCAGTGGTAGCTAACCACCACACTGGGCAATACTTTAGATGTATCAGCAGTAGCAGAAGTAGTGTTGTCTTCTCTGGGATCAGTTAATTCTTTGATGATATCAGTGAACACCATATCCGTATCCGAACCGGTATAGCGCAAGCCAATTTCACCATCGACTTTTCTGCCCGCCAATTCAGATTCGAATTTGGCAGTAACATAGGCAGAGGTAGTTAACTCTTCAATATCAAAGGCATTAATTAGCGGTAATTTGCTCAAGCCGTATGCGGTTCGCATGTCATCAATATGGCTATGCAGGTAATAACCATTGGCCGCTGCCCAAGAGGTTGGCACATCGGATTCACCATCGAAGAAACCGCTGTTGATTGATGCAATACCGTCAATTGACTCAATGGCTATAGAACCGTTATAGGCGCCATCAATGATGTTATAGCTATCGTATTCGGTAATTGCAGCATTCTTAACACCCTGCAAGCGCCTGGCTTCTGCCGCTGTTCTGTTGTCGATACGGACACCAAAATCAAATTCGGTAAAAATACCCAGGTCTGCGCTATAGGTTGCATCAGTTGTAAAGGTAGTGGCATCGCCTTCACTGCGAGTGCCTGAGTCATAAAATTGTGCGGAATTCCACGCAACTGTATCCGTCAGGTCACTTTCATTAACATCCGCGGTTGCGGGGTTATCCGCAAAAGAAAAGGCAGGCAAACCGCCACCCGAATTGAAATCAACATCCAGTTGGTAACCCACCTTATCAAAACGCATACCGGCAAAGCTGGTACTGAATTCGCTGTCTTGATATACCAGTTCAGATTTTACTTTCAGGTTATCGCTAATATCCCAGTTGCCGCCCAAAGCATAAACATAACTGTCGGTTTTACCTGTTCCCAAATCGCCACTGGTGAACATGTAAGGGAAGTGCACGCTTCTGGATTTAACAATATTGGTACCTTCAAACAACTCTATGTTGGCTGCCCCTGGATTATTGGCATACTCGCCCCACCAATCAGCAAAGGAAAACATCAAAGAGTTAAAGGATTCATTGCGATAGCCATTGTAAAAGGCTTCAAACAAATACTCCGAGGTATCGTTAGGTGAAAACTGCAAGGAAATATTGGCGGCACTGCGCTCGCGCTTACCGGTGAAATCGCTGGCAAAAATGGCATCGCGGCCCAGCAAATATTCCATAGGCTCACCATTCACATCCAGGGTAGAGCCAGGGGCACTGGGAAGGCCATTTAATAAACCCGGTGTCCATAGTGGGTTCTCAGCAACACCAGTCTTATCCAGGAAAACACGCTCATAATTAGTGAAAGGCGCAACAGGATCATCGGTTGCAAAAGGCACCATGGCACCCGCCGTTACACTCTGGTCGCGATAAGTGGTTTCGGCATAGGAAAGGTTGACCAATGCACCAAACTCACCCGATGCCGTATCCCAACGATTGCTCGCCAAACCGCTAATATTAGGGTCGGTTTCATCGGCCTGCTCTTGATTAATAGCACGCGCAGCTAACACAAATTTACTGCCATCAAAATCGAATGGGCGATGGGTTTTAATATCAACAGAGCCCGCAATGCCATTTTCGATTTGCGAGGCAGAACGGGTTTTAAAAACTTCAACCTGCTTAACCAAACTGGCAGGAATATCCTGCAGTGCCACAGCCAAGCCTGAGGCGGTAAAAATATTACGGCCATTGACCGTGGTATTAATATCGGTCAAGCCTCGAATAGAAATACCAGCTGTTTCACCGGAACCACGATTGGTCACCTGAACACCTGTTACCCGCTGCAACGACTCTACAACGTTGTTGTCAGGGAACTTACCAATATCCTCCGCCACAATTGCATCAACAATTTGTGGACTGTTGCGCTTTACATCCAGGGCTTTGGTCAAACTGGCGCGAATACCAGTGACCACAATCTCTTCCACTTGCTCTTCCTGCTGCGCCACAGCCGAATAAGAGGCGCCCAAGGCGGCGATCATCGCTATAGATACGCTGAGTGTGTTTTTTCTAAACATAAATAACTCCCGTGATGCAGGGATTGCCCGCGCCGGCGCAGCCCCTGCTTTTATTATTTGGTTGATGTGCATTACAAACATTCACGCTGGGCGCCAAACCAGTCTCCATCGCCAGCTCCGCCAACCCACATGATTGGCAAACCACCCAACAAATGAACATATTGTAATACAATTAATCCTAGCCAGATCCCGGCAGATCGTCAATAAACTTCCCCGGTACTCAAATAGATTTCCCGGCATCTCCACGCCAAACCCAGTCAAAACACGGATTTTTGTAGCTAATTTGCCGCAGTTTACTGAATTTTCCAGCAACTTATATTACAATAGTATTTTGTTACCTTTTTACACCTACAACAGCGTGTAACCCCAATAGCCAGTAACAAAGGCATGCTCCATAACCCGGATCTTCGCCCTCGATGCCTGGGGCGCCAAAACTTATCCGCCCCTGGCTTTGTAAGCGCGAATCACCGCATTAAAACTTTCTGCAAACTGCTTTAAATCATCCAGCTCTTTTTTTTCCGCCGCCTTACTTAAACCGGCGCAGCCCAAATAGGTTTCCACCGCTTTTACATAGGCCTTCACATCGTTATGGGCCTTTACCATTTGTGCACTCACTGCCGTTTGCGGGTCGGGAAACGTCGGTTTGCCACTGGGTTTGCTGCAGGCGTTAGCCTGAGCTGCCAGCAGCCATACACTGGCCGAGCAGATTGCCATCCAATATTTCATAAGCCTTTACCTCTTGTTATGGATTACACACGAAAGCGCCCCACCAACTCGGCCAAACTGCTGGCGCTGTCGGCGAGATGGCGGGTGTTGGTACTGATACGGCTGGAGCTGTGCGCAGCATCCACTGCCACCGTGGAAATGCGCTGGATATTGCGTTCCATTTGCCGGGTGGATGCGCTTTGCTGCTCGGCCGCAGCGGCAATTTGATTGGTGCGGTCGCGGATCACGCCGACAATGCTGGTAATTTCCTCCAGCGAACTGCTCGCCTCATTGGCTTTGGCCACAGAGGCACCGGCTTGGTTATTGCCCGCGGCCATCATGCTGACTGCCTGGTGCGAACCCGACTGCAGGCCTTCAATCATTTCGCGGATTTCATTGGTAGAACTTTGGGTGCGCGAAGCCAGGGTGCGCACTTCATCGGCCACCACTGCAAACCCCCGCCCCTGCTCCCCGGCGCGCGCCGCTTCAATCGCCGCATTGAGCGCGAGCAAATTGGTTTGCTCGGCCACACCTTTAATCACATCCAACACGCCGCCAATGCTCTGGGTTTCCTGCTGCAATTGGTCGATCACACTGGCCGCTGTGTGCAGCTCATCCGACAAATGTTTTATTTGTGCCATAGTAAGCAGCACCCGCTCTTTACCCGCCGATGCCGCCTGATCCGCCTGGCGCGATTGATGGGCGGTTTCGCTCACACTCTGGCTAACGTTATCAACCACCATGGCCATTTCCTGGATGGCCATGGCCACCTGCTGGATTTCATTTTGTTGATGCTGGATGGCCTGTTCGTTGGTGTGCGACAACTGCGATAGCAACTGGGCGTCCTCGCGCAAACTGGCAGCAGTAGCCACCACCCGCGCAATAATCGCCTGCAACCGCTCCACAAAACGGTTAAAACAATTCGCCAACTCGGCAATTTCATCGCGCCCGGTGACCGGCAAGCGCTGGGTTAAATCGCCCTCGCCTTCAGAAATATTGTGCAGCGCATCCACGATGTTATTAATGGGGCGCACTATGCTGCGCTGCACGCCGTAGGACACCAGCAGCGCCAGCAACCCCAACACCAGAATCACCAACAGCGAATGCTCAACGGCATCGGCCACAATGCTGTTGAGCTCCTGTAAATCCACCCGCAGGCTAATCACCCCCAGGGTTTGGCCATCGGCCTGAATTACCTCGGCAATCTCCACCAACTGCCCCTGCTCCACCATGCCCGGCGCCGGCGCACTAGCGGCAATCTGCGCTTTAGCTGCCTCTGGCTCCTGCCCCTGCACATACCAGGCAAAGGCCTGGCCATCGCGGTAAATCGCCGCCGACAACACCCGCGGGCTCAATTTAAGGGCCGCCAGGGATGCAGTTACCGTGGCGCTATCGTCAAAGGTAATGGCGCCAACACTCGCCTCGCCCAGCACCTGCGCCAGGGTCCGGGTATCTTTAATAATGGTGTCGCGGGTGGTGTGAATACCGGACTGCGCCATTAGCAGCGCCGTCACAATCACCGCCGCCAAACAGCTCAGGGTAACGCTAAGAAGGATTTTTAATTTGAGGGATAAACTGCCCACGGGGAGCCTCCGCCGATATTGATGTCTGCTTGTTATTGGATATACCCGCTGTGCTAAGCGCAGGTTTTTGCAGGCGGCTTTACACCGCTTCTGGGGAAGTATAGAACAACAAAATAATTTAATAAGACAATATTAAAAATAGCAAAGCCAGCAGATAAAAAACGAAAGCGGCGCAAAATTCATCCTCAAAAAATCCCCGCTCCCGCAGGAAGCTGCGCCAAAAACAGCGAAAAACTGCAATAACCCGCAAAAAACAGGCAAAAAAAAGCCGCTGCGGTTGAGGCGGCAGCGGCTGAAACTGGTGATAACAACGAATTGCTACACCATCCAACGACAAAGAGAAAAGGTCACTCAAGGATGATTGCGGCTCATCCAAACAACATTTGTATTATTATATATTAATAGATAAAACGCAAGCTTAAGGGAAAAAGAAGTTGCGCCACCCCGCCAATAGAAAATCGAGGCGCCGATAAAAGTCAGCCTTTTTTACAAACACAGCGCAGCACCCACACCGGCTCTACCCGGATAATTGCTAACTCATTGATTTTGTTAGCGCGGCATTATTATTGCGTGTTTGGTTAGCTTCTGCCCACCCAAGTCACACCGAGAACCGCTCCGCACTACCAGTGGAATTTGGATCAAAAGGAGATCTATTGCCATGAATCTAAGGAAAATCTGGCTCAGGTTAAGCGCCAGCCTATTGCTGGGTATAGCCACACCGAGCCACAGCGCCCTGATCGAATTGTCGGGCAAGGTATTTGATGATCGGGGCAATAGCACCCTGGATTTACAAACTGGCCTGGAATGGCTGGATGTCACCCAAACCCTCAACCGCGCCTATCGCGATGTAGCCGCCGACCTCGACAGTGAGGGCGGTCAATTTGCCCCAGGCGATGGCTGGCGCTACGCCACCCAAGCGGAATACCGGCAATTAATCCATAACTGGTTCGCCATAGATTTGGTGGGCGAGCTTTATATGAGTAATGCACTCAATAGCGCCCAGGTTGAATTATTTATTCAGGTGTTTGGCGATAGCGATTGGTTTAACCCTGTCCCCGAAGACTATGAACAGCCCCCCATTGCGCCAGGCAAAGGCAGAACGACCGGATACTTACAACAGCCCCCTCACCCTGGCGGCGGTTTCCCGGACAGGGATGCAGAGCGGCTTATGTTGTTAGCGGGTGTAAGTGACGGTGAATATTTGATTGATGGCCGCGCAATAGATTCTCAAGACCTTATCAACCTTTACCCAGCCATTGCCGATCCCAATTACCTGGCCCAAGGCTCTATAGGCTCCTGGCTTGTGCGCACCCCACTACCGGAATCCGGCACCTGGTTAATGCTGACAATAGGACTGCT
>CAMLRI010000072.1 GCA_946482385.1 uncultured Cellvibrio sp. | reverse complement strand
GACCACAGTTATGACCTGTTAGTAATAGGTTCTGGCCCATCGGGTGAGAGCGCTGCCATAGCAGCGGCAAAAATTGGCAAGCGTGTTGCTGTGATAGAAAATCGGGCATTGGTGGGCGGCAGCTGTGCACACAAGGGCACCATTCCCTCCAAATCCCTGCGCCATGTAGTTAAACAAATCATTCAGTTCAAGGGCAACAGCCTGTTCCGCGAGATAGGTGACAGCCGTCGCCTGACCTTTCCGCTGGTACTGCAGTCGGCAGCCAAAGTTATTCCCAAACAAGTGGAGCTGCATACCAATTTTTATGTGCGCAACCGCGTTAATGTGCATATTGGCCAGGCATCTTTTATTGATGCCAACACCATCGGCCTGGCCATGTTGGATGGCGGTCGCGAGACCATTCGCGCCGAGCAGATTATTATCGCCACAGGTTCGCGCCCCTATCGCCCGGCGGATGTGAACTTTAATCACCCGCGCATTTACGATAGCGACACCATTCTGGAAATGGCCCACACCCCGCGCCACATTATTATTTATGGTGCTGGTGTTATTGGTTGTGAATATGCCTCAATTTTTTCCGGCTTGGGCATGCGCGTGGATTTAATCAATAACCGCGAGCGACTCTTGTCATTCCTCGACGATGAAATTTCCGATGCGCTCAGCTATCACCTGCGCGACAGCGGTGTGACTGTGCGTCATAACGAGGAATACGAAGCGATTGAGGCGAGCGATTCCAGCGTTACCCTGCATTTAAAATCCGGCAAGCGCCTTAAGGCCGACGCCATACTTTGGTGTAATGGCCGCACCGGCAATACCGATACACTCAATTTGCCAGCCATAGGTTTGGAGGCGGATCATCGCGGCAACCTGAAAGTGGATGCGCAATACCGCACGGCAATTGCCAATATCTACGCCGTGGGTGATGTGATTGGCTGGCCCAGTTTGGCCAGTGCTTCCTATGGCCAGGGCAGGGCGGTAACCGGTGGAATTTTTGGCAGCGAGTGCCTGTTGGTGCAGGACGTGCCTACCGGGATTTACACGCTGCCGGAAATCAGTTCGGTGGGTAAAACCGAAACCGAATTGACACGTGCCAAAGTGCCTTATGAAGTGGGGCGCGCGCTGTTTAAAAATACCGCGCGGGGCCAGATCAGTGGCGATGATGTGGGTATGCTCAAACTGCTATTCCATGTTGAAACACTGGAGTTGTTGGGGGTTCACTGCTTTGGCGCCGAGGCTGCCGAGATTGTGCATATCGGCCAGGCGATTATGAGCCAGGCAGGCGAGGGGAATTCTATCGAATATTTCCTGCAAACGACCTTCAACTACCCCACTATGGCGGAGGCTTATCGCATTGCCGCGTTAGATGGCATTAACCGCATCAACCGCCGTTAAGTGCGGCCAGTCATCCCCATTAAAAAAGGCGCCGAGTGCGCCTTTTTTAATGGATAAACTTTTTATAAGCGGGTGGAAGGGTTTATTCGGCATCCGGTTGTTGTGACTCTTGTGACTGTTGCGGTTGTGGCTTAAAAACTTTCACGCTGCGCACTACATGGTCGTATTCAAAATACACCACAAACTCATCGTAGCTCCAGCGGGAGATGGGTGGGTTGCCAACGGGTTCGGTTTTGCTATTGGGTGCGCCAAATTTTGCTTCAACATCGGCTTTTTTCATGCCGGTAGAGGGCACTGCAATGGATGACTCCTGCCCTTGTTGGCCGATGGGGATGCGGATGTTTTCGGCCTGTAGTGAACCGGCACACAGCGCCACTGCCAACATTGCCAGTGAAAAAAATACTTTCATTATCTATTCCCCCTTGGTTAATGGGTGCGCTATTGCAGCGATTGGGTGCTGCGGCGCTTTTCCGCCATTTGCGCGCGCATAATTTGCTGGCCAATCAGCTGCTGCTGGGTGTCGTTAATACGATGGAATTTTGCCGCAATTTGAAATTCGCCGGTGTTACTGGGTTCACAGCGGATGATTTTGGCAAACACTACCAACCCGGCATTGCTGGGTAAAAATACCAGCCGTAGGGCGACATAACCATTGACCTCCAAGGGCAGGCTGCTGCCAAAGGCGATGCCGCCTTCACTTAAATTAACCAGCTTGATGGTTTTGGAGGGCGGTGGCGGCTTGTGCTCGATCATCATCTGCTGGCCGATGAGTTCGATTTTGCGATTGAGGTTTTGCAGGTATTCGGCAATGGCGCGGTTGCCTTCGCGGATTTGATGGAAGAGCAGGGAGTTTTCCGCATCAATTTTACGCAGCTCGGCGTAGAGCTTAAGCGAGGCGGTGTTGGGGAATTGCAATTCGGGGGCTGCGGTGTTGGCACTAACCTCGGAAACACTCTTGCATTCCAGGGCAATATTTTCATCAATGCGGAAATAGCTGCGACGCTCACTCATGCTTGGCTTCTTATGCTGTGCTCTCGGTGGGAGCAGATTTGTGACAGCTATAACCATAGCACAGGATGGGCTCGTCGAGTTTTGCTTGAGCCAAGGCAGGCAATTAGGTTTAATGCGCCCCATGCTAACTAATATCCCTTTTTATATCGGCCTGCGTTATACCCGTGCCAAGCGCCGCAACCAATTTATCTCCTTTATCAGTGCATTTTCGCTGGTGGGTATGGCCCTGGGCGTTATGGCGCTGATCATAGTGCTGTCGGTAATGAACGGTTTCGACCGGGAAATGAAACAGCGCATCCTCAGCGTGGTGCCTCATGGCTTTATCGATCAGCAGCCGGCGCTGGTTGACTGGCAGCCGCTGGCGCAGCAGGTAATGCAGCATCCCGAAGTGGTTGCCGCTGCCCCCTATTTGTCCAGCACGGTGATGATTAGCTATGCCGGTGGCGTGGATGCGGTGGAGTTGCAGGCGATCTTGCCCGAGGAGGAGGCCAAAATCTCTATCGTCAACCAGCGCATGCTGGTGGGTAGCCTGGATATGCTGCAGGCGGGCAACTACGGCATAGTCATGGGCCGCCTGCTGGCCAGCCGCTTGGCATTGGCGCCGGGCGATAAAGTGCGCCTTACCTCCCCGGAAATTAACATCACCCCCTTGGGCGCCTTTACCCGCACCCGCCATTTCACCCTGGTAGGGGTATTTGAAGTGGGTGCCGAGGTGGATAGCAACCTGGTGCTGGTGCATTTGCAGGATGCGCAAAAGTTCCTGCGCCAGCCGGGCGCCCAGGGTTTGCATGTGAAAACCCGCGATATGTTTGTGGCGCCACGGGTAATGACGGAGTTGCGCCAGCAGTTGGGCGAGACTGTGACCGTCAAAGACTGGAGCCAAACCCAGGGCAGCCTGTTCCAGGCGGTCAAAATGGAGAAGATGGTGGTGGGCGCCTTGCTGCTGATTATTATCGCCGTGGCCGCGTTCAATATTGTGTCCAGCCTGGTGTTGATGGTGGCTGATAAGCGCTCCGATATCGCAGTGTTGCGCACCCTGGGTTTGAGTGCGCGCCAGGTGATGGCGATTTTTGTGGTACAGGGCTCCGCCGTGGGCTTTTTGGGCACCTTTGTTGGTGCTGCCATTGGCTGTTTGGTCGCGCTTAATTTGACCAGCATTATGGGGTTGGTTGAACAGCTGTTTGGTTTTCAGGTGTTTGATCCCGAGGTTTATTTCATCAGCCAACTGCCTTCGGTGTTGATGTGGCAGGATCTGCTGGTGATCTGCGGCCTGGCGCTTACCCTGAGCCTGTTGGCCACCCTTTATCCTGCCTATCGCGCCGCGCGCATCGAGCCTGCCGAAGCGCTCAGATACGAATAATTTCCCAAAGGTTTTGCTATGGCCCTTTCAGATACAACACGCGCCCCGGTATTGCTGTGCCAGCAGGTCAGTAAATCCTATCGCCAGGGCAACTTGGCGGTGCCCGTGTTAACGGCGGTGGATTTTCAAGTCAATGCCGGCGAGCGAGTGGCGATTGTCGGCGCCTCGGGTTCCGGTAAATCAACCCTGTTAAATATTTTGGGTGGCCTGGATGTGCCAGATACCGGCGGTGTGCAAGTGGCCGGGCAGCAGCTGTCCAGTTTGAGTGCCGATGAACGCGGCCGCCTGCGCAATCGCAGCCTGGGATTTGTGTACCAGTTTCACCATTTGTTGCCGGAGTTTACCGCCCTGGAGAATGTGGCTATGCCGCTGCTGATTGGCAAGCAACCTGCCGCCAAGGCCAAAGCGGCGGCGGTGCAGCTATTGCAGCGGGTGGGCTTGGGGCACCGCCTGGAGCACAAGCCATCGGAGTTATCCGGTGGCGAGCGCCAGCGGGTGGCTATTGCGCGGGCGCTGGTGACTAACCCAGCCTGTGTGTTGATGGATGAGCCCACCGGCAACCTGGATCGCCAGGCTGCCGATAGCATTCAGCAGCTGATGCTGGAGTTAAACCAGTCCATAGGCACCAGTTTTGTGGTGGTGACCCACGACCCGCAATTGGCGGCGCGTATGGATCGCACCCTAACGCTGGTCGACGGCCGCCTGCAGGGCGAGCTGGCAGGTGCGGCGTGTTAAACAGCTATATCTTTTTATTGGGCGCGCGCTATGGTTTGTCGCGCCGCCATAGCCAGTTGGTGTCGTTTATTTCGCGATTGTCCACCGCGGGTTTGGTGATTGGCGTGGCGCTGCTGATTTTGGTGATGTCGATCATGAATGGTTTCGACCGCGACCTGCGCGAAAACATTCTCGGCATCATGCCCCAGGCCAGCCTTTACCACCGCGATGCCATCGCCGAACCCGATACCTTGATCGCGCAGCTAAAACAGGATCCGCGGGTGCTGGGTGCATCGCCCTTTGTGCAACTGCACGGCCTGCTCAGCTTGCGCAAACAGGTAGCGCCCATCGCCCTGTTTGGCATAGATCCGGCGCAGGAATCGAGCACTTCCAACCTGGAGTCTTATTTACCGGCGGGTACCTTTGCCCAATTGCAGCAATCGCCCAACGGCATATTGATTGGCCGCGGGGTGGCCACCAAGCTCAAGGCCGGCTTGGGCGACAAAATTAGCCTGATCATTCCTGCAGCCGGTAGCGAGGCACCCCATATCCAGGTGGTGCAGGTACTGGCGATCATCGACAGCCACACAGAGTTGGATAATGGCCTGGCGTTAATGGATTTGGCGGCGGCCTCGGCCCTTTCGCCCCACCCTGGCCGGGTGAGTGGTGTGCGTTTAAAAGTGGCGGATTTGTTTGCCGCCCCGGAAATTGTCTATGAGCTGGTTGGCCAGCTGCCGGCGGGCTACTACGGCTCCAGCTGGATGCGCACCCACGGCAATATTTACCAGGCGATCCAGATGTCCAAAAACCTGGTGGGTTTGCTGTTGTTCCTGATTATCGCCATAGCGGCCTTCAACCTGGTGTCCACCCTGATTATGGTGGTGGTGGATAAGCAGGGCGATATCGCCATACTCCGCACCATGGGGGCGTCCAGCGGTGAAATTATGGGGATCTTTATGATCCAGGGCGGTTTGATCGGGGTAATAGGGGCGGCTTTGGGGCTGGTGCTGGGCGCTGGCTTATCGGCGGTGGTGACACCAGTAGTGCAGTGGTTGGAGCAGTTGTTGGGCATCCAATTTTTGCAGTCGGATGTTTACCCCATTTCCTATTTGCCATCGGATTTCCACTGGGGCGATGCGCTGCGGGTGGTGGTCACGGCTTTGGTGATCAGTTTTTTTGCCACCCTTTATCCCGCTTGGCGGGCCAGCCGGGTGCAGCCGGCCGATGCGTTGCGCTACGAATAATTACGATGCTTTGGCCGCGCGGCGTTTCGCGCGGCGCTTTTCCCAGTTGTGGGCCACGTGCCAGCGCCAATACAGCTGCATGCCAAAATAACCCAAACCGCCCAACACCAATCCCAGTAGTACCGAACCCAACAGGAAGGGCGGCACCAAACGCTCCAGTTCTTGCATCACCCAGCTCCAGGAAAGCTCTATCTGAAATTTCTCTGGGGCTATGCCCAGTACAAAGCAGCCAATGCTATAGGCCAGGTAGAAAAAGAAGGGAATGGTCAGGGGGTTGGTAATCCACACCAGCGCCACAGAAATGGGCAGGTTGCAGCGGAAATAAAGAGCGGCTATAGCCGCTACCGCCATTTGCCCCGGCAGCGGGAAGGCAAAGGCAACAAAAGTCCCCCAAAAAAAGGCGACAGACACCGAATGGCGGTTTAGGTGAAATAGGTTGGGGTCGTGCAGCAGCTTGCCCAAAAACTGCAGGGAAGGGTGCTTTTTAATCGTTTCCGGGGTGGGGAAAAAGCGCTTGAAAATCTTGCGGGCCATAACTGAATCACAGAACCACTAAAATGTGGCCGGCATTATGCCTATTAACTGTGACAAACTCTATGGCCGGCCCTATCTGTGATTTATGCTGGCGGCACGCCAAAAATCACCCCCTTAAAAACGCACTACAAGGATTGTCAGTTGCATGCCATTTTTCTTCTTATCCTCTGCAACCACCAGCTTTCCACCTGCATCCCCGGCCGCAGGTGTCCGGCCCTGGTATTGGCCGGCAGTGCTGCGCCTCCGCCTCCGTCTTAGCCTTAACTTTTGTTTGTTAGCCTTTGCCCTGGGTGTTGTTGGCGCCAGTTATTTACCGAAGTTACCGGCAGTTTATGTTGGCGGGTTATTGTTGCCGGCTTTATGGCTAGTGCCGGCACGTGCCTGGTGTTTTTACGGTTGGTGCTTTGGCCTGGGCTTGGCTTGGGGTATAGCCATGGGGCACCAGTTGCTGGCCGGGCAGCTGGATGAACGCCTGGAGGAAGATCGCCATTGGGTGCAGGGGTGGATTGAAGATATTCCCCGCCAGGATGATGACAAAATCCGTTTTGTGTTGCGCCTGGATACCAAGGCCAGCAGGGATTCCGCCAACATTCCCGAGCGCCTGCAGCTCAGCTGGTATCAGCGCGGTCAATTAACACCGCGCCAGTTGGTGCCCGGGCAATACTGGCAATTCCAAGTCAAACTCAAACGGCCGCGCGGCTTGGTGAATCCCGCCGGGTTTGATTATCACGCCTGGTTATTGCGCCGTGGTTTTGGCGCTACCGGTTATATCGCCCAGGCGCAGCAATTAGCCGCAGCTTCCGCTATGCCCTTGCAGAGCCGTATAGATTCCTGGCGCTGGTCATTACAGCAATGGGTACTCAATAACAGCCAGAGTAATTCGCGCGCGATTTTGGTGGCGTTATTGATTGGCGACAGCAGCGGCATGGCAAAAAGCCAATGGCAATTGGTGCAGCAAACCGGCATTAGCCATTTAATTGCCATCTCGGGTTTGCATGTGGGTTTTTTGGCGTTAGTCGGCTATGGCCTGGGGCTGGGTTTGGGGCGATGCCTGCAAGGCTTGGGCGCAACAACACCCGCGCAGCGCTGGGCCTATGTGTGCGCTATTTTATTTGCTACCGGCTACAGCGCCTTGGCGGGTTTTAATATCCCCACGGTGCGCACACTCATTATGTTGTCTGTGTTTTATCTGGCGGCTTTATGTTATCGCCGCGCGCGCTTAAGCCATATCTACCACTGGGCATTGGTGTTGGTATTAATGATTGACCCGCTCGCCGCGTTTGATCGCGGCTTCTGGTTATCTTTTGGCGCAGTGGCATTATTGATACTCGCGTTTTCCGGGCGTTATGAAACTGCCCAGCATAAAATCCCAGCGCACTGGCGCCACAGGTTTTATTCGCAACTGATAATTTACTGCCGCTCCCAGTGGGTGATGTTTATCGGCTTATTAGTGCCCCTGGCCTGGTTAATCAATTCCACACCACTGCTATCACCTATCGCCAATTTTATTGCCATTCCTTTAATTACTTTTTTTGTGGTGCCCTGTTTGCTGCTGGGTGCTGCATTGGCATTTTTACACCCAGGGCTAGGCAATATTTTGTTAAACCTGGCCGCTGGTGCATGCGATTATTTAATTCAAGGCTTGGAAGTGTTGTTGCAGCAGGCACCTGCATGGCACAACCCGGTATTGGCTTTTTCCCTGCCGGCGGCGCTATTGCTAGTTATGGCCACCATTATTTTATTGCTGCCGCGCGGGCTATTGCCGCGCTGGTTGGGTTACATGGCCCTAAGCCTGGGGCTTGCCAGCAGCGCATG
>CAMLRI010000071.1 GCA_946482385.1 uncultured Cellvibrio sp. | reverse complement strand
AAAACCCGCTGCCTTACCACTTGGCGACGCCCCTGTTGTTTGCATTTTTGCGTGGCAAAAATGCGCTTGATTAGCTGGCGGGAAGCAGTTTGTAGAGCGGTGATTGGTGTACACCCCTGGCTACAAATCCGGGCAGGTGTTTGGGCAATTGCGCCTTAACCTGCGCGGCTTTTTCTGCCGATTCGAAGCTGGCAAAAACACAAGCTCCGGTTCCCGTCATGCGCGCGTGGCGATCAAATTGTTGCAGCCAGTTGAGGGCTTCATCCACCTGTGGATACAGCTTTCTCACCAGGGCTTCGCAGTCATTTTGACCACCCCGCTCAAGGAAGGCCGCCACTTTAATGGCCGGAGTGTCTCTTGTCAAATCTTTGTGAGAAAAAATTGCAGCGGTGGATACATGGCAATCAGGTTGCACAACCAGGAACCATTTTGGTGGTATTTCAATAGGTTGCAGCTCTTCGCCGACACCTTCGGCCCAGGCAGTTTGGGCGTTGATGAACACCGGCACATCGGCGCCCAGGCCGAGGCCGAGCTGTTGCAGTTGCGCCTTGGACAGGCCGCACTGCCAGAGGTGGTTGAGGGCAACCAGGGTGGTGGCGGCATTGCTGCTGCCGCCACCTATACCGCCCCCCATGGGCAGGCGCTTGGTGAGCTGGATGTCCACGCCCAGTTGCTGGCGGTTGTAGGGCGCCAGGGCGCGGGCGGCGCGGATAATCAGGTTGTGCTCAAAGTCGACGCCGGGCAGTGGGGGGCTGAGGTGGATCTGGCCATCGGGGCGGGTGCTGAAGCCCAGCTCATCGCCATAGTCGAGCAGTTGAAACAGGGTTTGCAGCAGGTGATAGCCGTCGGCGCGGCGGCCGGTGATATGCAAAAACAAATTGAGTTTGGCGGGCGATAACAGCTGCAACTGGCTCATGGCTGCGCCTCCAGGCGGGGTTCACCCAGTTGCCACTGGCGGATCACCAGGGTCAGGCGCAGGTCGCGGTGTTGCGCCTGGATTTTGCCCGGCAGTGCCAGGCTGCCGCCAGCGTGGGGGTGATCCTGGTAGTTGCTGTAGCTGATGGTCCAGCCGGCTTGTTGCAGCTCGCTGATCAGGCCTTCGGGGCTGAGGCTGAGGGCGGTGATAGGTGCCTTGGGTGCCGGCAGGCCGCGCACCCAATAGTTGAGCTGGGCGACTGGCAGGCTCCAGCCGGCGGCTTTTTTGATCAGTGCCTCGGCGCTTTTGGCGCTGAGCGGCGGTTGGCCGGCCTGGGTCAGGGTGACGCGCTTGGGGGTGCCGCTGATTTGTAACCGCTTGTGGCCCAGGGGGCCGGCCAGGTTGATTTGGTATTGCTGGGGTTGCTGTTGCCATTTAAGGCTGGCGCTGCCGTTTTCGGCAGGGCTGCGGATGCCGAGTTTGCCGTTGATTTGCCAGTGCTGGATGGCTTCCAGTTGCGCCTGGTGTGCCTGCAGGCTGGCGGGCGGAGTGAGGCCGCGCTGGCTGGCGCAGCCGATCAGAAATAACAGGGGCAATAGCACTGCCGGCAGGCAGGGGAAACGCAGCATGGCGGGGGCACCTTAGAAATCTATATGGAAGCGTTGCAGGGTGCGCAAGAGTAACGGGTTGGCGGCGCCTTGGGCATCTTTTTGTTGCAGCCCCTGTTGCCAGATACGGCGCGCCTCGGTGGTGTTGCCGCTAACCCAGAGCACTTCGCCCAGGTGGGCGGCGATTTCGCCATCGCCACTCAGCTGGTAAGCCCGCTGTAAATAAACCAGCGCCTGGGGCAGGTTGCCGCTGCGGTATTCCAGCCAGCCCATGGAATCGATGATGGCTGGCTCCTCGGGGTTGAGCGCCAGGGCGCGGCTGATCAGCTGGCGCGCCTCATCCAGGCGCAGGTTGCGGTCGGCCAGCAGGTAGCCGAGGGCATTGAGCGCCTGGCTGTTGTCGGCATCCAGCGCCAGTATGTGGCGCAGATCCTGTTCCGCCTCGGCCAGCTGTTGCTGCTGGTCATAGTGCATGGCGCGGGCGTAGCGCAGGGGGATGTTATCTGGTTGGTCGCGCAGCGCCTCATCGAGCACCTGCCCGGCCAGCTCGATCTGCTGGTGTTTGCGCAGGGTTTCCGCTTCCAGCAGCCACAGCAGCGGCGCCTGTTCCGGGTAGCGCAGGCTGAGCCGGTTGATGTGCTGGCGGGCGCGGGTGTATTCGCCTTCCTGAATTAACAGGGTGAGAAGGCGCAGGTTGGCGGAGAGGAAATCGTTGCCGCCATCCACCTGTTGGTAGTGCACCAGCGCCTCCTGGGTTTTGCCCTGGGTTTCTGCCAGCTGGCCGAGGTAGTAGTGGGCGGTGGCCTGGTGCTGGCCCAGGTCGAGCAGGGTGTTGAAGGCGCGGTTGGCGCTGGGGTAGTCCTGGCGCTGCAGGGCGACTATGCCGAGGGATAGCCAGATGTCGCCCTGGTGCGGCAACTGCTGGCTGAGCAGGGTGAACTGCTCCTGGGCGCCCGCCAGATCGCTATGGCTGAGGATGCGCGCATACTGCTGGCGCAGGCGATGGTTGTTGGGGTGCTGCTGTAGTAACAGCGCCATTTTGTTAAGGGCTTCGGGGGTGCGCTTGAGCTGGTGCAGCAGGTTGGCCTCCAGCAGGGCGGCCATCAGGCTTTGCGGGTGGAGTTTGAGCGCTTTGCGCGCCAGGGGCAGGGCTTGCTGGAATTGCCTCTGCTGCTCCAGCAACAGGCCGGTGCCGACCAGCAGCTGTTCGTTGTGCGGATGGCGCTGCAATAGCTGTTGGAAATCCTCCAGCAGCAACTGCCGCTCTGCGGTTTCAAGGGGGGCGGCCTGGATGGCAATCAGCTGGAAGGGCGGTTTATCGCCCTGCTCCAGCAGTTGTTGCAAGCGGGCAAAAGCGGCGCGCAACTTGCCGGCGGCCAGCAGTGCCTGGGCGCTGCTGCTGAGGGCTTCGCGGTCGTCGGGGGCGGAATCCAGCCAGATTTGCGCGGTTTCCACGGCGGTATCCGTGGCGCCCAGGTAGCGCGCCAGCAGGGTGGCGCGGGCGGCCACCTGCGGATCGCGGGTTTGTCGCGCCTGCTGGGCATAGTTGCTCAGAGCCAGGTCGTAGAGCTGGCGGTTGCCGGCAAATTCCGCCGCCAGCAGCGAGTAGAGGGTTTCGCTATCAAAGGCTTTGGCGGTGCTGGCCGGTTTGGCGGCGGTGCCGGTGGCCTGCTGGGGGGCTGGTGCTTCGCCGCTTTGCGGCTGGGGGATGGATTGGCTTGCGCTGGATGTGCTGTCAGTTTGATGCTGATGTTCCCGGCCCGGCGCTTGGCTATTCCCACCCAACAGGCTGCAGCCGGCCAGCAGCAGGACGAGCAGCCCAGCGGCTGCAGTATTAATCAGGGCGGCCAAGGGCGGTCTCACTAAAGCCCCTTGCCGGCGGCGCGCAGCTCGGCGATTTTGTGCGGGCACTGCGCCAGTTGGCGGCTGGCCAGGTAGGTTTGCTGGATCAGGTAGGCATCGCCGCTGGCGCGGTGGCGGCGGATACCCAGCTGCTGTTGCAGGCGCCTCTTGGTTTCATCCCAGCAGAGCAGCTGGTCTTCGGTGGCGATAATTTCAATGGGGCTGAGGTGGAAACTGGGGTTGCAGCGGGCGCCAAAGTAGAGCCGGGTCAGCCAGGGGCTATCGTGGGTCCAGGCGTCGCTGTAGCAGGTAATCTCGCCCAGAAACTGGTTGAGTTCGGCGCACACCTGGCGCACCGGCTTGCCATTGTGCTCCAGCAGCTCGCGGGTGATGCCGTGGATCTGTGCGGCGCTCTCGCACCAGTGGTTCCAGTCCGCCAGGGGGCGGATCAGGGCGCAATAGCGCTCGCCCTTGGCGTTGACGGCGCCTATCTCCAGGGGATAGCTGTGGGCGCCAAAGCCGGAGGCTTCTATATCGATAATGGCGGGGCAAGCAGGTTTGCGCATGGTCGATCCCGTAACAGATAGCTCTTCATTATAGAGGCTATTCGGTGACAGCCTCTTGTCACGCCCTGGCTCTGGCCGGACAATACCGCCCTTTGCCGCCAGCCAGCCCAGAATTATGCCCCTGCTTGCCCTAGGAATCAGCCACAACACCGCCTCACTCGCCCTGCGCGAGCGGCTGGCGTTTGCCCCCGAGGCGCTGGCGGAATCCCTGCAGCAGGCGCGTTTGCAGGCGGGGCTGGACGAGGTGGCCATACTTTCCACCTGCAACCGCACCGAAATCTACGCCTGCAGCCTGGCGGATAGTGCGGCTTTGGAAGACTGGCTGGTCAACCACACCGCCATAGATGCCGGCGACCTGGCGCGCAGCCGCTACTGCTACCAGGGCGAGGATGCCCTGCGCCACATGATGAAAGTGGCCGGTGGCCTGGACTCCCTGGTATTGGGCGAGCCGCAAATTCTGGGCCAGATGAAATCTGCCTTTGCGGTGGCCAAGGATGCCGGCACCATCGGCAGCGAACTGCACACAGTTTTCCAGCAGGTATTCAGCATTGCCAAGCGGGTGCGCACCGAAACCGCCATAGGCGAAAACCCGGTTTCGGTAGCCTATGCGGCAGTCAGCCTGGCGCAGCAAATTTTCTCCGACCTGAAACAGGATACCGCGCTGTTAATTGGTGCCGGTGAAACCATCGAACTGGTGGCGCGCCATTTGGCGGAGCAGGGCATCAAGCAGATGATCGTCGCCAACCGCACCCTCGACCGCGCCCAGCGTTTGGCCCGCGAGTTTTACGGCGAAGCCATACTCCTGGCGGATATCCCCGAGTATTTGCACCGCGCCGATATTGTTATCTCCTCCACCGCCAGCCAATTGCCCATCCTTGGCAAGGGTGCGGTGGAGTCGGCCCTCAAACAGCGCAAGCACAAACCCATGTTTATGCTCGATATAGCCGTGCCGCGGGATATTGAAGCCCAGGTGGGCGAGCTGGACGATGTCTACCTCTACACTGTCGACGATTTGCACGCGGTAATCGACGAAAACAAAAAATCCCGGGTTGCGGCGGCCGACCAGGCCGAAGAAATTATCACCCAGGGTATAGAGCAGTATTTGCGCCAGCAGCGCGCCCTGGATGCGGTGGCCACGGTAAAAGCCTATCGCCGCAAGGCCGGGCAAGTGCGCGATGCCGAGCTGCACAAGGCGCTGCGCCAATTGCAATCCGGCGGCGAGCCGGAACAGGTGCTGCAATTGTTGGCGCGCAACCTCACCAACAAACTTATCCACTCCCCCACCGCGCTGCTCAAAGAGGCCAGCGCCAATGGCCGCCAGCAGGTGATCCAGGTGGCCCAGGAATTATTTGCCATTAGCGCCCAGGAGTTGAGCGACAGCTCCGATGACGCCAGTGAAACCCAGCCAAGCGAGTCAGCATGAAAGCATCCATTATTGAAAAACTCGAGCGTTTGAAAGAGCGCTACGAAGAGGTGAGCGCACTTCTGTCGGAAGCCGAGGTCATCAACAACCAAAATAAATTCCGCGACCTTTCCAAGGAGTACGCCGAATTGGAGCCGGTGGTGGTTGCTTACAAAGGCTACCAACAACTGCTGGCCGATATTGAAGAGGCCAAGCACCTGATTGCCGACGGCGACGCCGATATGCGCGATATGGCGGAAGAAGAATTAAAAGAGTGTGAGGCGCGCCTGGAGCCAACCCAGCTGGAGCTGCAAAAACTCCTGCTGCCCAAAGACCCCAACGACGACAAAAACTGCTACCTGGAAATTCGCGCCGGCACCGGCGGCGACGAGGCGGCGATTTTTTCCGGCGACCTGTTCCGCATGTATTCGCGCTTTGCCGAAACCCAGGGCTGGCGCGTGGAAATCCTCAGCCAGAACGAGGGCGAGCACGGCGGCTTTAAAGAAATTATTTCGCTGGTGAGCGGCCAGGGCGTTTATTCCAAATTGAAATTCGAATCCGGCGCCCACCGGGTGCAGCGGGTGCCGGAAACTGAATCCCAGGGGCGCATCCACACCTCCGCCTGCACGGTGGCGGTAATGGCCGAAGCCGATGAACTGGAAGAAGTGAATATCAACAAAGCCGATTTGCGTATCGACACCTTCCGCGCCTCGGGTGCTGGTGGCCAGCACGTTAACAAAACCGATTCGGCGATCCGCATAGTGCACATCCCCACCGGCATAGTGGTGGAGTGCCAGGACGAGCGCTCGCAACACAAAAACCGCGCCCGCGCCATGAGCCTGCTCGCCACCAAACTCAAAACCATGCAGGAGGAAGCGGCGCACAAATCCATGGCCGATGAGCGCCGCAACCTGGTGGGCAGCGGCGACCGCTCCGAGCGCATCCGCACTTACAACTACCCGCAAGGGCGGGTCACCGACCACCGCATCAACCTCACCCTCTACTCGCTGGATGCCATTATGCAGGGCGATTTGGAACCGGTAATTGGCCCCCTGGCCAATGAATACCAGGCGGATCAATTGGCGGCCATTGCGGATTAATATTTTGCTGTTGGCCATAGCCCTAGGTTGGCCAGCAATGCCCAACCTAACCTCATCAGCGCCAGAATTTGTTGGGCATTGTTGCCCAACCTACGGAAACTCAAATGGGTGAAATGAGTGTTGCACAATGTTTGCAACTGGCGCCCCAGCTGGCAGCGGTCAGCGATTCCGCGCGCCTGGATGTGGAATTAATCCTCTGCCATGTGCTGCAAAAAAATCGCACCTGGTTATTTACCTGGCCAGATAAATTACTCAGCGCCGAACAGCAGCAGCAATTCCAGCAATTTTTTGCGCGCCGCTTAAATGGCGAGCCTATTGCCCATATTCTCGGCCAGCGCGAATTCTGGTCGCTGCCGCTCTATTGCGATAACTCCACCCTGATCCCGCGCCCGGATACCGAATTGTTGGTAGAGACATGCCTGCAAATTTTCGCGCAAGATAAGCCGCAACAGCTGCGCCGCCTGTTGGATTTGGGCACAGGCACAGGCGCCATCGCCCTGGCGCTGGCCAGCGAGCAGCCGCAGTGGCAATTGCTGGCAGTGGATCAATCCAGTGCGGCGATTCGCCTGGCGGAAAAAAATCGCGCCCACTTGGGGTTTACCAATGTCCAGTTGCAACAGAGCGATTGGTTTGCGCAAATTGCCGCGGGTGAATTATTTGATGCCATCCTCAGCAACCCGCCCTACATAGATGCGCAAGACCCGCATTTGCAGCAGGGCGACCTGCGTTTCGAACCGCGCTCGGCGCTGGTAGCGGCTAACCAGGGGTTGGCGGATATAGATATTATTTTGGCGCAATCGCCCGGTTATTTGCGCCCCACTGGTTGGGTGTTGTTAGAGCATGGTTGCGACCAGGGCGAAGCCGTGCGCGACTTATTTGCGCGTTATGGCTATAGGCAAATCCAAACGCGCCGCGATCTCGGCGGCAATGAGCGGGTGACTCTGGGGCAAAGAGACAATTAAAGCTATGAACGACGATCAACTGCTGCGCTATGCACGCCATATTATGTTGCCCGATGTCGACCTGGCGGGGCAGGAAAAATTCCTCGCTGCCCATGTGTTGATTATCGGTCTGGGCGGTTTGGGTTCGCCGGTGGCCATGTATTTGGCGGCTGCTGGTGTGGGGCAATTAACCTTAGTGGATTTCGACAGCGTCGACGCCTCCAATTTGCAGCGCCAAATTGTTCACAGCAACGAGCGCATAGGTGCGAATAAGGCGGTATCGGCGGCGCAAACCCTGCGCGCACTCAACCCGGATGTAAAAATTAATTGCGTTGAGCAGATGCTCGCTGCACAGCAGTTGGTGAGCCTGGTGGCCAGCGTCGACCTGGTGCTCGACTGCACCGACAATTTTGCCACCCGCTTTGCCATCAATGCCGCTTGCGTGGCTGCCCAAAAACCGCTGGTGTCGGGCGCCGCTATTCGCCTGGAAGGCCAGGTGGCGGTGTTTGATTTACGCGATCCCCACAGCCCCTGCTACCGCTGTTTATACGAAGAAAGCGAAGACGACCTCAGCTGCGCCGCCAACGGTGTATTGGCGCCGCTGGTGGGCGTGATAGGTTCTTTGCAAGCGCTGGAGGCGCTCAAACTAATCGCCGGTTTCGGCGACAGCCTGAGCGGACGAGTGCTGCTGTTTGATGCG
>CAMLRI010000070.1 GCA_946482385.1 uncultured Cellvibrio sp. | reverse complement strand
ACTCGCCGGCTCCCGCGCCAAGGCGGAATTCCTGGCCAATATGAGCCACGAAATTCGCACGCCTTTGAATGTGATTATCGGCCTGGCCCATATCGCCCTGGGGCAGGCGGATCTGGAAGAAAAGCTGCGCAACTATCTGCAAAAAATGCGCGCCTCGGGTGAACACTTATTGGAAATTATTAACGACATCCTCAGCTTCTCGCGCTTGGAAGCAGGCAAGCTCAAATTGGATCAGGTGGAATTTGTGCTGGAGGATGTGCTGGATAAAACCATCAACCTGGTGAACGATAAAGCGGAAGCCAAAGGCTTGTCGCTGCGGGCAAAAATCGCCCCGGAAATTGGCACCCGGGTATTGGGCGATCCGCTGCGGCTGGGGCAAATACTCATCAACCTCTGCACCAATGCGGTGAAGTTTACCGACCAGGGCAGCGTGGAGTTGCGCGTAAGCCAATTAGCCACCCAGGGTCGCGCCATAGAATTATTGTTTGAAGTGGAAGATACCGGCATAGGTATAGATCCACAGCTATTGAAAACCCTATTCCAACCTTTCCACCAGGTAGACAACTCCAGCACCCGCCGTTTTGAAGGCACTGGGCTGGGCTTGGCGATTTGCAAAAACCTGGCGGAATTAATGGGCGCCGAATTAACCGTGGAATCCCGGCTGGGCAAAGGCAGCTGTTTCCGTCTGCGCCTGTGGCTGGAGCGCGTTGATGGCGAGCAATTGCATTTGCCACCCCAGGCCCAGTTGCAATATCAACCGGAGCAACCGCTGCGCGGCCGTGTGTTGGTGGTGGAAGATAATCCGCTCAACCAGGAAATTGTACAAAGCCTGCTGCAAACCTGGGGCTGCCAGGTGCAACTGGCCGACAGCGGCGGCGAGGCATTGGCGCAAGTGGAGCGGCAAGTACCCGACCTGGTGCTAATGGATATTCAGCTGCCGGGCATGGATGGCATGGAAACCAGTCGCCACATCCGCGAGCTGCCCGGCGGCGCCAGCCTGCCAATTATTGCGCTCACCGCCAACGCCCTGCCGGGCGACCGCGAAACCTATTTGCGTGCAGGTATGGACGATTACATTGCCAAACCCATTGATCCACAGGAGTTGCGCAAAATTTTGCAGCACTGGCTCAAACTGGCCAGCGTTACCCTGGCCAAAGTTGGCACCAACGCGCCAGTCGACGATGAATTCAGTGCGTTGCAATTGGCAGGAATAGATTGCGCCGACGCCCTCTACCATTTAATGAACAACCGCAAACTCTATCGCCAGCTGTTGATACGTTTTGCCCGCGAGCGCGACCAGCTCCCCGCCGAATTGGCCCATGCCCTGGCGGCAGAGGATTTAACCCAAGCGCGCAACCTGGTACACAGCCTTAAATCCCTCGCCGCCAGTTTGGGCATGAAGGAGTTGTCGATAAGTGCAGATATTTGTGAGCAACAATTGTGTGCCGGTGAAATCAACGACGCCGAACTGGATAACCTCAGCCATTTGCTGCGCGAAGTGGTCACGCTTATTAACGCCTGGGTACAGCAGAACCCGGAAAAATAATTCCCCGGTAAAACTCATTCTTTGAATCTGGGCGCATCCCTGTGCCCAGGTTATCGCTCATCCATTTACTAAATAGGATTCAGCTTAATAAATTGGCTGTAGAACCCATTCTTATCAAACACCGCAATTTGGAACTCGTAGCTGCCACTTAACCAATCAAAAATGTATTCCTGTTGCCAGGGGTCATCAATGGTGAGGTAGGTGTAGCTGCTGGCTCCTGTCAGTTTATAGCGCAACTCGTAACCGCCAATTTCGGTGATATCCAGGTAATCGCCATTCTCCCTTTGGGTGGGCACTTCCCAGCGCAAAGCCACTGTGCCGGAAACCGATGAAGAGCTGGACGATGCTACCGATGATGAAGAGGAAGAGCTAACGCTTGACGGCGCAGAGGAGCTGCTTGAACTGCTGGGGATTGATGATGCCACCGAACTGGAAGAGACACTGCTCGGCGCCGATGAGGCCACTGAACTGGATGATGAGCTGGGCACGGAAGAAACCACCGAGCTGGACGATGAACTGCTTGGGACTGAAGAAGCAACCGAGCTTGAGGATGAACTGCTGGGTGTTGATGATGCCACCGAACTGGATGAAGAAGAGGGGCTGCCATCATTAGGCTCAATTTTAAACCAGTTAATGTTGTAACCATTACCCCGTTTTAATGTTGTCATTCCAAAACGGTGAGAGCCTGCAGTTAGGTTGACGGTGCGCGTTACTGTTACCCACTTTTGCCCATCACCAGTATTGGGCACAGGCACCACATCGTAATGAACGCTGTTGTTATCGGCTTCATGCAGGGCAAAACTACCGCCGCCTCCCGCACTGGCAATCCGGTAAGACACTTTGTAACTGCCGGTGGTGGGAATGTGGATGTAGTTATTGTCGTAACGCATCCAATCGTTATCGTGCAGCCAACCGACATTCAAACCGCCGCCCACATCGGTAGTGGCTTGGGTTTGCACCCCGTACATACTGGAATAAGATTCCGCTTCTATAGTGGCCGGTAAGGGCTGGCCCAAAATGTCCACCTTAAACCAATTCAGGTTAAAGCCATTGCCGCGGTTGAGCACATTGATCTTGAATGAATGGGTGCCGGCAGTCAGGTGTATTGTGCGCTCCACATTCACCCATTTTTGACTATCGCCAGTGTTGGGAACGGCTATTTCATCATGGCGAGCACTGCCATCAGCGGCTTCCAGCGCAAAACTGCCGCCGCCGCCTGCACTGGCTACGCGATAAGTAATTTTATAATTGCCAGTAATGGGAGCCGTAATTTGGTAATTGGCATAAGACATCCAATCCTTAGTGTCGATCCAGCCAACATTAAGCCCTCCGCCTTCATCCTTTGTGGCTTGGGTTTTAACGCCTTGCATGCTGCTCCAATCTTCGGCTTGTATGGTTAGCGGCACTGAATAACTTTTAGTAGTGCTGGATGTGGTTTGCGCAGCGGCCCCTGTGCCCAGTGTCATCAAAGGCGCACACAATGTCATGGCCAGGGTCATTTTGCGCAATAGCATCTGCCAATTCAGGCAGCGTTTTAATTGCAAGCGGGTGATAAAGCCTAAGTCAATCAACACCTCACCCAGTGCGGTGGATTGAATATCCAATTGCGTAGCCGATTCAATTGCCTGGCGACGCCTTTTTTGCTCGTTAACCGCAATAGTTAACTGCTCGTTGGTGATAATACCTTTCTCGAGCAGAATCTTACCTAAGCGGCTGGCGCTGTTCTTGTCCATTGCGTAAACCTCCTCAATAACAGCAAACTCCATGCTAAAAACTAGGTTGATGCAGTGACAGATAAGTCACTGTGGAGAGGGGAAATCCCTTTAAGTTTAGAAGGCTTCTGCTGCAGAAAATTTACTAACCAACAAAATGCAGGGGTTTTATAGGATTATTTGGGTATACCAAAAAAAAATTTTATGCAGGGTTACAGCAGCGTTAAAAAAATGGCGCTGGTAAATTGCCACTTTTGAATAGATGATATGAAAATATTTTGGCTAATAAGATTTGGTTAGCAGCCGCCAGGTAAATGTTTTTTTAGTAAAAAACCAAACCATAAAAAACGGTTGTATTAAAAAACGATTACAACATTTTTTAATACAACCTATGGTTTTTTAGGTAATAGCCTTTGTGCGGTTACAGAATAATCCGCCAACGCACCACCCTTTATGGTTATGGCTGTTCATCAGCACCGGGCAGCATTACCATCCAGCCCACGCCAAATTGATCGGTTACCTGGCCGTATAGCGGCGACCAAAAGGTGGGCGTTAGGGGCATATCCACCTTGCCGCCGCCACTGGCCAGGGCTGTAAACACCCGCCTGGCTTCCTCCTCGCTGGAAATGGTTAGCGCTATACGGAAGCCACTGAACTTTTCCGTATCATTACAGCCGTCCGACACCATCAGGCAAATATCGCCAATGGCCAGTTCGGCGTGCATCACCTTGGTTTCAAACCCGGGTTGCAATATTCCCTCGGGCATAGGCTCGGGGCTTTCGTTAAAGCGAATTAAAAATGTCACCTCAGCGCCCAGGTGTTGCTGGTAAAACTGCATGGCTTCATCGCAACGGCCAGAGAAAAATAAATAGTTATTCACCTTGGCCTGGCGCATGGCCATGGTGCGGCGCAGTGCCTCTTCCTTAGCGCGGGCTTCGCCACTGGGGTCTGCCGCGGCAAAGTCGTTTATGTCATAAAAGGTGCGTATTTCAATATCGGAATCTTCTTCCTCCATGGGATTGGGGCACTTTTTCACCCACTCAATGGCTTCCTCCATGGATTTCACATTCCAAATCCAATAACCCGCAATTAATTCATTGGTTTCGGTAAAGGGGCCGGCTGTCACCACGCGGTCGGCGCCGCTAAACCTCACCCGCACGCCCTCGCTGCTGGGCTTCAAGCCATCGCCCGCTTCCATAATGCCTGCTTTCACCAGCTCTTCATTAAACGCCATCATCGCGCTCATTAGCGCCTCGCTGGGCATTTTGCCGGCCTCGGAACCGGGGGAGGCTTTTACCATTACCATCACTTTCATCGCACTTGCTCCTTTCTATAAATGGGTAAAGACCAATAAGGGGTCATCACTTAGTCGATACAGGTTGCGGTAATTCGACAGGGCGGGGAAATTTTTAATGCGTAAATCCCCCCGGCTGCGCCGACCCCCTTTTACAAAGGGGGTAATCATTGCCCAAGGTGGGCACACACCACTCCCCTTATCACCGCCTCGCCCGCCGTTTCATTAATTAACTGCTGGGTAAACTGCGGCAACATTGCCTCTTCCAGGCTAATGCGCAGGCTCACCCGTGCCGCGTAATCCACCGCAAGTATCTGCCCCTGAAACTGGCCCACCCAATGGCGCACCTTGGCCTCGCGGGCAAAATCCACCAGCACCTCACATTCCACCCTGGGCGTAACCACAACCAGTTCAGCCCTATTCACCGCCTGGGAAACCGCCCCGGAATAAGCCCGCACCAAACCACCAGCCCCCAGTTTCACCCCGCCAAAATAACGCACCACCACCGCCAGGGAATTGCCTACATCCCGCTCCGTTAAAACATGCAACATAGGCTTACCCGCTGTACCCGAAGGCTCGCCGTCATCACTAAACGCCTGGGTCTGCGGTTGCCGCGTATTGCCAATCACATAAGCCCAACACACATGAGCCGCATCCGGGTATTGTTTGCGATAAGCGTCCACATGCGTCATCGCCTCTTCACGTGAAGTGACAGGATGCAAAAAGGTTAAAAACTCACTGTTTTTTTCTTCGGTGGTGGATTCCACCGCGCGGGAGAGGATGGTGTAACTGGGCATTCAGGCTCCAAGAAAAAGCGGAAAAGCCCTTGGGGCACAGGGCAGGGTGGTGCCAAGTTTAGCGGGTCATATCACCTTTAAGCACGGCCAATAATTTACTGATATAGGAGCGGGGTTCGGATTCCCCCCCCCCGGCGCAGTTGAATTGGGATTGTACTCAGCGCCATCCATGGAGCTGGCCTGTTCTGGGTGCTGCGGGTAGGTGCAAGGCTTTACCTGAAGGCAGGGACCTGCCCACGCTGACTTGCGTGGTAACTTGCGTGGTGACTATAGAGGTGCCCGCTTCGATTAGGCAGTTATTCGAAATCATCGAATAACTGCCGTCGCTCACTTCACTCACCCTCACCCGAGGTGCGAATCTGCTGGTACACCGCCCGCATCAAATGGCTGGCCGCAATGTTTCGGAATGCCTCATCGTTCATCAGACGCACAAAAATTTCCTCGTTGCCGTCCATGCGCTCAATAAACAGGTTTTCGAGCTGTTTGTTAAATACCGGCTCAAAATTTTCCATGCTGTTGGCCATGACTGCCTGACGCAATTGCTCGTTGGCCACAGCGGTTTCACGCACCTGGTCAAAAAATAATTGGTCGGCTGGGGTAAATTCGGTGCCGAAGCGCTCGTTGAGTTTATCCACCAGCGTTGAAAGCTGTACTTCTTCGTCGGCTTGACCAGTGCCGACTTCGGTGGGGCCATACAGGGCTTCGGGTTCACCCACTTTTAAATCAATGGCGCCTTCGCTGATTTTTTGCAGGCGGTAGTATTTCAACTCCACCTCATCATCCACCTGCACGGTGCGGTTATCCGGGGTGCGTGGCAGTTTGGTCAATAAAAAGCGGGCGTAGGTGTAGAGCTTTTCGTGGCCGGAATCCTGATAGGGAATAATCTGCGAGATAAAGCCGTACAAATTGCGAAAACTTACTAGCTGGCTTTTAAGTAAATTTTGGTCTTCTTCGCTCAGCGCTTTATAGCGCTCAATGGCCAGATCAAGAATGCCATTGAGTTTTTTATGCTCACCACCGGTGGGGTTTAAACGGTTGCGGAACCAGATTTCACACCAGGCGCTAACTTCGGCCTCGGTGTACACTTTCCACCCCGCCAGCGTATGCGCCAGCGTGTTGAGTTGCTGCGGGTCAGTGTCCTCGCCCTTGTCGGTGGTCTCAAAATAGGGTTTGAACGCGGTGTAAATATCTTCTGGCTCATTCACAAAATCGAGCACAAAAGTATCGGTTTTTCCGCGTGTAGTACGGTTTAAACGCGACAGAGTTTGTACGGCCTGAATACCCGATAAACGCTTATCCACATACATACTGTGCAGTAATGGCTGATCAAACCCTGTCTGGTATTTTTCGGCCACCAGTAGCACCTGATATTCCTCGGTGTTGAATTTTTCCGGCAATTCCGATTCTTTAATGCCGTCATTCATATTCATTTCGGTGAACTTTTTATCGGCGAATTCTTTCAATGTGATCTCGCCTGAAAAGGCCACCAGTGATTTCACATCGGTATAGCCCTTGTCTTTGATGTATTTATCAAAGCCCAGCTTGTAGCGCACCGCGTGTTCACGTGAGCCGGTCACCACCATGGCTTTAGCGCGGCCACCGATTTTATGGCGAGTGTGGGTGCGAAAATGCTCCACAATCACTTCTACCTTTTGCGCGATTTCATAATCGTGAAACTCCACAAAGCGCGCCAGGGCGCGAGCGGCTTTGCGGCGTGGCACTTCTGGGTCGGCCTCTACTTTTTGAATCAGCTTGTAATAGCGCTTGTAACAGGTGTAGTGCGCCAGCACATCGTGAATAAAGCCCTCTTCAATGGCCTGGCGCATGCTGTAGTGATGAAACGGCGCTTTGCCATCGGGCCCCGGCTCATTGAACACCGCCAGTGTTTTGAATTTGGGCGTAGCGGTAAAGGCAAAAAAGCTCAGGTTGGGCTGTTTGGCGCGTTTGAGTTGTTCGCGCAGCAGCTCTTTTTTGGCGTCCTCACTCAGGGCATCGTCGTCCATATCCAGCAGTTGTTCGGCAATGGCCGCTTCAATGCCGTCTTTGTTTAAAATTTTGCGCAGTTCCATGGCGGTTTCGCCGCTTTGCGAGCTGTGGGCTTCGTCCACAATCACCGCAAAGCGCTTGCCTTCGGTAGCAATAGCCACGCCCTTACCGTTGGCTTCCATGGTGCGGATGGCTTGGGAAATAAAGGGGAATTTCTGGATGGTGGAAATAATAATCGGCACGCCATCGGCCAGCGCTTTGGCGAGCTGTTGGGTGTTTTCGTCGATCTTCTGCACCACGCCCAGCTTGTGCTCAAACTGGAAGATGGTGTCTTGCAGTTGCTGGTCGAGTACGCGCCGATCAGTAATCACCACCACCGAATGAAAAATCTTGTCATCGTTAGCATCGTGCAAACTGCTTAAGCGGTGCGCCAACCAAGCAATGGAGTTGGATTTACCCGAACCCGCTGAGTGCTGAATTAAATAATTGTGCCCCGAGCCATTGGCTTGCGCATGGCCGGTGAGTGCCCGTACCGCATCCAGCTGGTGATAGCGCGGGAAAATCATCGTTTCTTTGCGGTGACGTTTAAGACCCTTGTCGGTAACGACGGTTTTTTCTTCCACATCCAAATGGATAAAGCGCGCCAGAATATCCATCAGGCTGTCGCGGGTCAGCACCTTGTGCCACAAATAACCGGTGCGCACATCGCCTGCGGCCGGGGGGTTACCGGCACCAAAGTTATGGCCCAGGTTAAAGGGTAAAAAGAAGGTGTCTTTACCTTCGAGCTTGGTGGTCATGTACACCTGCTCGGTATCAACCGCAAAATGCACCAGGCAGCGCTGCTTAAAAGCGAATAACAGCTCTTTGGGGTCGCGCTCA